>NZ_CP009512.1:3600000-3900000 GCF_000970205.1 Methanosarcina mazei S-6
GACCAGTTCATTGACGATAATTCCCAGAGGGATTGAGGTATCCATATCAAAATGGGCCTGTTCAAGGTCAAGCCTGAGAGTTATTTTATCATTGCCCACACGATATGAAGCTAGAAGATCTGCAGTCAGTTTCCTGAGATAGGCGGAAAAATCGAGAGTGTCCATATCGCTGCCTTTGTATAATTCTTCATGAATCAAAGCCATTGAAGCTACACGGTTCTGGCTCTCACGGAAGGATTCAAGCATTTTTCTGTCACTGAACTTTTCAGCTTCGAGGCTGAGAAGGGACGAGATTACCTGCAAATTATTCTTGATTCTGTGGTGGATTTCCTTTATGCGGACTTCCTCGATTTTTTGAAGAGCTGCCTCTGCCTTTTTACGTCCGGTAATATCGTGAATAAATCCCTGGAATTGCCTGGAATTTTTGGATTCTTCCGGAAATTTCTGAAGAAACTCCCTTATCCACCTTATTTCTCCATTTTTTCTCTTTATCCTGTACTCGGTTTCAATAGAATGATCGGGATTGGAAACAGACCTGTTTATTCTCTCAAAAATAAGATACTGGTCTTCAGGTAAGACCAGATCTGCCCATTTGACCCTGTGAGAAAGAAAATCTTCTGTACTGTACCCCGTAATCTCTTCAACGTCCCCATCTATGAAAACCGTACCCTTACTATCATCAAAACGGAAACCGATCAGTCCTTCGATATCCTTCACCAGGGAAGAATAAGTTTTTTCATTAATTCTGGCGTTACAGGTAGAAAAGGCATCTTCCGACTCTTCCGTTTGAACGCCTAGCATCCTGTAAATTCGCCCCTGATCGTCCTGAAGAAAAAATGTCTTCCTCCTCAAAGCCTCTTCATTCTGTTTAAGTTCCCTGAAAAGAATACTGCAGGGTTCGCTGAATCCTGTTGACACTACTGCCCTGTAAACAAAGTAGAAAGACAGTAGTTTAAAATAGTGCCCGGTAACAAACGAAAAATCATCCACATATGTAAACCTGGCAAAGATTATTTCTGAAATAATTGTCAGGACTATGGACGCTGTGAGCAGTCTGAAAACATGGTTTTCAAATCTGTCCCTCTTTAAATAAAGAAGAACTAATGAGCAGACCAGAATTAGAGAGATTACATATTCACTTATAATTAAAAAATCAGTCAGCCCTCTGCCTTCGATATAGGAGTCCGGAAAGTTCCTTAAAACAAAGATTGAAAGAAACAAAACAAAAGTAATTCCGGAATATACGATAAATAATTCCCAGGCAAACCTTGCTTTTTCTACAGGACTGATATCTGTTTTTAAGTTCAATAGCCTGGAATTCGACAATAATAGAGGAGCAATCAGAAACGATACGCTCTCCAGATACCTTGAAGCGATCCATAGCTGGGCAGGAAGATTCATGCCGGACCATGAAAAGAACCCCATCCTTTCATAGGATAAAGCATGCAAAAGGTCAAGAGTCCCGATAAAGAAATAGGAGATTCCTATTAACAGTAGATACCTGTTTTCAAGAAATGTTTTTGATTCCCAGACAACCAGAAATATAATATATGCGATTATGACGCTGAATAACTCTATAAGTGTATGGAAAAGAAGATTATTGCTAAGACTAACCACATGCAGTAAACCTATTATAACTGCCCAGTAGATTATCCTGAAGATTATATTCCGGTTGTTTTTTAGCTCTCTTCCAGACACATTTATCCCGTATCAATAGTGTTTCTGTACGCAGAGGAGCTACTGAGTTTATATTATATATATTATGGCATTTTTATAATGGATGTTAGAAAATAGTTTGTACTGAAATAATTCCTGAGATTTAAAAATTAAGGAGATAAAAATTAAGGAGATAAAAATTAAGGAGATAAAAATTAAGGAGATAAGGTAAAGAAAAAACGGTCAGAAAGTATTATTTATGAGATACAAAGAGCAGAAAAATAACCGTAAAGCCACTACTAACTTACAAATTCATCAGTAACTTATAAAGCTATTAATAATTAAAATAGAAAAACAAATATTAAATTGAGGAAAAAATAAACTGGGGAAATTTATGACAGACGAAATACGAGTAGGGGAAACTATCCAGGACTTCCGTCTAAGAGACCAGAAGAGAGAAGAAATACATCTTTATGACCTGAAAGGCAAGAAAGTCCTCCTGTCCTTCCACCCTCTTGCCTGGACACAGGTCTGCGCACAGCAAATGAAGTCACTTGAAGAAAATTATGAGCTTTTTACAGAACTCAACACTGTACCCCTTGGTATAAGTGTGGATCCCATACCTTCAAAGAAAGCCTGGGCAAGAGAGCTTGGAATCAACCACATTAAATTACTTTCGGACTTCTGGCCTCATGGGGAAGTTGCCAGAACCTGCGGGATATTCAGGGGAAAAGAAGGTGTCTCAGAAAGAGCTAATATAATTATTGATGAAAATCGGCAAGTGATTTATTTCAAGAAATATCTAGGGCATGAGCTTCCTGATATAAAGGAGATTATAGAAGTTCTGAAAAACAAATAAGGTCTAAAAAGGAAATTTCTGAAAACCTGCCCGATGACAGCCCTGAAAAAGAGGTTTTAAACAAGGAAAACAAAAAGCCGCCGGAGGGATTTGAACCCTCGGCCTGCTGATTACGAATCAGCCGCTATACCGCTAAGCCACGACGGCACATGGATTGAAGAATAAGCAGACTTAAAATAGCGATCAAGAATTTAACTATTTCGCTCGTTAAAGTTATTATCTTTCCTCAAAAAGAAGAATTACAGAACGGAAAAACAATAGCTTCTGACTACTTTTTTACTCTTTTTTTATTTTTGATTAGCAGTAACCATTGTTTATTCTTTTATGCACGTTTCTGAGTTCTGATTCTATAACTTCTTTTTTCCCACCCGCAAAGGAATTTTTACTGAAATCTGATCCCTTACGCAATCAGGTGCCAGCGCGCAGGGGGCTGAAACTCCAAACTTCAAAGAAACTGGCAGCGGCATAGATTTCAAAGAATCTTCGCCTCGATGCAGATGTTATACTGGTGAGGAGCATATGAACGGACTACCCTTTTCTCGAGAACCTCGACCTTTCTTCCTGCTTTTTCCGCAGCTTTCCGGATAAGTTCAATAGAACTTTCAAAGAGGTCGTCTTCAGGGGTTATTCCGTAGTAGTGGATTATTCCTCCCTGCTTTGTAAGAAGGACAGCAGAATCAAGGAATTCATAAGCATTATGGGGCAGGTTCATGATTACATGATCAGCAGTTCCTGCAAACCTTTTTGCCTCTTCTCTGGCATCACCTTCGATTGCTTCAATATTTTTTGCCGAATTGAGCGAAATATTTTCATTCAGATAGCGTACTGCTTCAGGGTTTTTGTCTATTGCCACAACCCTGGAAGGCTTTTTGCTTTTTGCAAGCAGGATACTGTAGGGGCCAACCCCGGCAAACATATCGACAACAGTATCCTCTTCCTTAATCCAGGAGAGAATTCTTGAACGTTCCGTAGAAAGGCGAGGAGTAAAATAAGCCCTTGAAAGGTCTACTTTATAACGGCAGCCATACTCCCTGTGGATTGTTTCGGTCCTGTGCTCGCCTGCAATTACCTCAAATTCCCTTACCCTGAATTCCCCGATAACAGGAGTAAGAGGCTTGACAACGGATTTTATATTCGGCTGAGTTTTCAGGAGGGCATCTGCGATCTTTAGAGCGGTTTTTGCATCCAGTTTCTCGTCTTCCAGGAGGGCAATGTCTCCTATGACTTCATAGGCGGGAGTGAAACCGAGGATGTCTTCAGGGACAGGCTTTTTTTCCAGGGGCTCGAAATCAAAGAATGTAAGTTCAGAACCTTCAGGCAGCCCTTCCAGTTTCCCGGTATCAGGCTCTCTGGAAAGTGGGAGATAAAGGAAGGTTTCATCCGAACCGATCTTCAAAGAATTATCAAGAATTTCAAGACCAAGGAGTATCCTTCTTGCAGGTTCTCCTTTCTTTCGGGGGACTTTTATACACTGCCTTCTCATGAAAAATCGACCTTTCGGAAACCTAAGGTTATCCTTGTATTATTAAACTATCCCAATTTTCAGTTTCACTGATGGACAAGGTTTTCCTGATATAGGAAAAGATTTCAGGTAGAGAAGAGATTTCAGAAACTCTGTTAAAAAAAGATGGAATTCTAAAGCATGCAAAGATAAACACCGCAGGATATTTGATGGGATCCCTGTCTCTGATATATATGGCATACTCCGCAACCAGGCTTATAATTGCCGGAAAAGCACCTGCGGCAGTATTTATTCACGGCCCTTTCGGGCTTGTCACTCTCGCTCTCAGCTCTTTGTTCGTGGCTAACAGGTGGAGCTGGAAGACAGTCAAAAATATGAGAGCTCTTGTAGTTTTATTCCTATCGACTTTCAGTGGGGGAGTCTATCTGTTTTCAGTGCTGAGTAAAAGGGAAAAAATTTTAAAAGATATACAACAATAAAGAATCCCTGTTAGAAAAAATATTATTAGAACAGTTGAGCTGCGCCTTTATAGTTAAACATGAAATAAAGCCCAAAAAATATTAGAAACGTTCCGCACGCGTAGAGGATGTACCTGTGTGTTTGTTGAGAAAACAGGGTTTTTCCACGGCTGAAAGACCCGGATATTGCAGTAAACCAGCTGAGGTCTGCGGTCCAGTGCCCCAGGATATAGGCTATTGAGATGATAATCCCCAGTTCATATGCCTTAAGTACAAGCGCACTTCCAGCAGTTAGCCACCAGATCCAGAAGTAAGGATTGGAAACTGAGGTTATCAGGCCCAAAGCTACGGGATTTGAAGTCAATTTCAGGCCAGACGTCTCCGGAGAAAGTCCTGCAGAAGCAGTAGTTTTTGCATCTTTTACCGTAAGCAGTCCGAAAACCGTAAGGGAAAAACCTCCAATGATGGAAACAGCTGAAATCGCTCCACTTCCGATAAAAGAAGCAACCCCAAAGAGAATCAGAATAGAAAGTACAAGCTCAACCAGAATGTGCCCGAAAACGACCTCCGGCCCTGCAAGCCACCCTTTTTTGAGTGAAAGCTCTATGGTTGCAAAAAGCATGGGCCCGGGGACCAGGGCGCCAGTAAGCCCGATGGTGAAGCCCAGGAGAAGGGCTCTGAAGATCTCAAGTGTAAGCATTATAACCCATGGTTAATATAAATTTACGTAGTTTTTATAAAAATATTTTGATTATCAGAACCATGCGTTTTTTATAACTCTGTTTTGTAAAGCTGTTTTGGAATCTGCTTTAGAATCCATTTTGGAATCGGTTTTAGAATCCGTTTTGGAATCGGTTTTAGAATCCGTTTTGGAATCGGTTTTAGAAATTAGATTTATATTTGCTTTAGAATCTGCTTTAGAATTTGCTTAATAAATTCAATTTATATTTATTAAAATTAAAAAAGATACTCTCTGGAACAGTTTATGAGCACAGCCGCGAATAAAGTTCCATGAAAAAGGGAAGAAAAAGAGGGCACATTCAACCCTCTGTCTGCCTGAAGAACATCAATCAGCCTGGCTGAAAAAAAAGAAGAAAGATTTAGAGGATAATCTCGATATCCAGTTCTTCTGCAAGCTCTTTATACCTGTTCCTGATGGTGACTTCCGTGACCCCGGCAACATCTGCAACTTCACGCTGAGTCCTGCGCTCTCCGCAAAGAATGGATGCAATGTAAATTGCTGCTGCGGCAACTCCTGTGGGGCCTCTTCCGCTTGTGAGTTCTTTTTCCGAAGCCTGCCTGAGGATCTCAACGCTCTTGGACTGGACTTCTCCTTTCAGGTTAAGCCCGGAGCAGAACCTTGGGACATAGTCGATTGGAGAGGTGGGCATGAGCTTCAAGGCAAGTTCTCTGGAAATAAAACGGTAAGTTCTTCCGATTTCTTTCCTGCTTACCCTGGAAACCTCTTCGATCTCGTCAAGGGTCCTCGGGACACTGCACTGGCGGCAGGCTGCATATAGTGCTGCTGCGGCTACACCTTCAATGCTTCTTCCACGGATGAGGTTCTTGTCCACAGCTTTTCTATAGACAACTGCTGCTGTCTCCCTGACAGTCCTCGGAAGACCGAGAGCCGAAGCCATCCTGTCAAGTTCTGAAAGTGCAAAAGCCAGGTTTCTTTCGGTTGCGTTACTTACACGGATTCTACGCTGCCATTTTCTTAAACGGTAAAGCTGGGCACGGTTTTTGGAGGAGATAGACTTTCCGTAGGAGTCACGGTTTCTCCAGTCAATCATTGTGGAAAGCCCTTTGTCGTGGATTGTATATGTCATGGGCGCGCCCACACGGGAACGCTTCATGCGCTGATCGTGATCGAAAGCTCGCCATTCCGGTCCTTCATCAACAAAGTCGGCATCAATGACAAGTCCGCAGTCCCCACACACGAGCTCCGCTCTCTCATAGTCGTGCACTAGGTTTCTGCTACCGCATTCTGGACACACGGCCTTTTCATTCTCAACAGTTTGCTCTTTTTGTTTTTCTTTGCGAGCTTTAATCATGGCACGTATTTTTTCCCTTTCAAGGGTGTCCGAATAGCGAACTCTTTCGACTTCTACCATATTATATCACCTTACAAATTAACATGACCATATGTCTATCCCTGAATTTCAAGCCTGTACGATATAAATCACAGAATATATATAAAAGAAGGGAGAAGAAAACTCGCGGCTATGACTAGCGAAAAACTTATAAACGGGTTAAAGTTTAACCATAACGAAGGATTAAAATCATTATCGAACGTCAGATATCTCACCGAATATAGACCCTCTCATTGACTAGAGCCCGAGTTTCAGAATCAGGAATTCGCTTAAAGCCCTTCACTAAAAAATATGGATGGTTTACAGGTCCAAAGATACTGGAGATTGTACCAATCCGATTCAGAGCCTTATCAACAACAACAGAATTCAACTTAGGAAGACTACCTGAGACCTTATCGGGTTTTACCTCATCCCCTCTAATTATCAGGTTTCTAACACCTGACCTGTGCAGCACGGTACCGAGTCGTTTCATGTCAGCCACGAATAGTTATGCCTCTATACTCAGGGCAGAAATACCCTGGCTTCGAGTGGAATAAAACTATCAGTCTTAAATAAGAAAATATATTATCGACTGAAAAGCATATGTAGTCTATGTTCATTATATATAAAGATATCGCAAGACGTATATTATACATAGGTTATAACGAAATTAAGGCAGTGAGGTATAAAATAAAGAGAAAGTGAGACCACAATTAAGCTTATATATTAAATGGACATTGCTGGCAACAATCAGATTAAGCTCTGATGATTAGTCAGTAACTGGACTACAATGACCTTAATTCGGAGAGGAGAAACACCGTCCAGCTTCTTAAAGTAAGAATTGTATACGTAAATATCTGTAATTGATAAGTCTGCTACAAGAGAAGTTATTTATTTTGAGCTGGCTTTTCTCTCCTTGACAACAGACCACTGCTCTAAATATATTAGAACAGTCTCAGGAATAAGAACTAAAATATCAGCACTTAAAGGGAAAATAAAATTCTCCTATTTTATTTTTATACATAGTTATTTACTATGATTGTTCTTCTGAATTTTACAGTTCACTTTAAGGTACTGTTATTTAGTAATCACATGTTTAGCTTAAATTCAGAAATATTTTAAATAGTGAAATTATGAGTAAATAAGATACACAGAGATTAATTAAATTAAGAAATCAAAGAATAAAGTACAGGGAAGTAAACCACAAGTTTATAATAATTAAATAGCCATTGTTGGCAACAACCGGACCTATGGTCTGGAAATAATTGACTTTAGCTCCGATTAATGATCTCGAATCCAGGGAGGAGAATCATTGTCCAAGTTCGTATATTTTTTTGGAAAAGATGTAACTGATGGAAAAAGTAGTATGAAAGACCTGCTTGGAGGTAAGGGTGCAAACCTTGCCGAGATGGCAAATCTTGGAGTTCCCGTACCACCAGGTTTTACGATCTCAACTGAAGTCTGTGTTCTTTATTTAAAGGAAGGAAAATATCCAGAAGAGGTTCTCAGACAGGTAGAAGAGGCGATCGATAAATTAGAAAAATTAAACGGCAAAAAGCTGGGAGATCCCGAAGATCCGCTGCTTGTTTCAGTAAGATCCGGAGCACGGGTGTCCATGCCAGGAATGATGGACACTGTTCTGAACCTTGGACTTACGGACAAATCCGTAATCGGGCTCGCAAATAAAGTCAATGACAAAAGATTCGCTTACGACTGCTACCGAAGATTCATCGCCATGTTTGGGGACGTGGTGCTCGGGGTTGAATTCAGAAAATTCGATTCCTTAATCGACGACAAGAAAAAGGAGCTTGGAGTCAAGTCCGACACAGACCTCGATTCAAAAGCTTTACAGGAATTGGCAGAGAGATTCAAGGAAGTAATCAAACTCGAAAAAGGATTTGAATTCCCACAGGATCCTAAAGTTCAGCTTCAGATGGCAATCAACGCTGTTTTTGATTCATGGAATAACCAGAGAGCCATCACCTACAGGAAGCTTAACGCTATTGATGACAGCTGGGGCACAGCCGTCAATGTACAGACAATGGTCTACGGTAACAGAGGGAACACCTCAGGTACAGGCGTTGCTTTTACCAGAAACCCGTCAACAGGTGAAAAGAAGTTTTTCGGAGAATACCTCATCAATGCACAGGGCGAAGATGTAGTTGCAGGAATAAGGACTCCCGACTTTATTGATACTCTCGGAAACAAAATTCCTGAAGCCTATGCCCAGCTTGTGGACATCTGCCAGAAACTTGAAGCCCATTTCAAGGACATGCAGGACATAGAGTTCACAATCCAGGAAGGAAAACTCTATATGCTGCAGACCAGGACCGGAAAGCGCACAGCTGCTGCCGCAGTAAAGATTGCGACCGAGATGGTGGCAGAAGGACTCATAGACAAAGAAACTGCTGTCAAAAGAGTTAATGCTGAACATATTGACCTTCTCCTGCACCCGAGAATTGACCCGAAAGCAAAACTCGAAGTAATAGCAAAAGGTCTCCCTGCATCACCAGGAGCCGCTGTCGGAAAGGTGGTCTTTACCGCTGAAGATGCAGAAGAGATGGCAGAAAACGGCGAGAAAACAATTCTTGTCCGTACCGAGACCTCACCTGAAGACATAGGTGGAATGGCAGCTGCACAGGGAGTTCTCACCGTGCGCGGAGGGATGACCTCTCATGCTGCAGTCGTAGGTAGAGGCATGGGTAAGCCGTGTGTTGTTGGTTGCGGAGAAATCTCAATCGACATGAAGAACGCCCTCTTTATGGTTAACGGTTTCACAATTAAAGAGCACGACTACATCACAATTGACGGAAGCGTTGGAAGCGTCATTATCGGAAAAGTAGACCTTATAGACGCAGAAATAAATGAGGACCTGAAAAAGCTCCTTATATGGGCTGACAAGATAAGGACTCTGGGAGTAAGGACAAACGCTGACAACCCGGCTGACGCAGCCCTCGCCCGCGAGCTCGGAGCAGAAGGTATCGGGCTTTGCAGGACAGAGCACATGTTCTTTGGCGAAGACAGGATCCCTGCAGTAAGGGAGATGATCATGGCCGAAGATGAAAAATCAAGGAAGAAAGCTCTCAAGAAACTGCTCCCAATGCAGAAAGAAGACTTCCTTGGAATCTTCCGCAGTATGGAAGGCCTGCCCGTAACCATCAGACTCCTTGACCCGCCTCTCCACGAATTCCTCCCGGACAAAGAAGAACTTGACGCAAAACTTAGAGAACTTGAAACATCGGGAGACTGCGGAAAGATCGATGGTGTAAAGAAAGTAATCCAGCGTGTAGTTTCACTTAAGGAACTCAACCCAATGCTCGGCCACAGGGGATGCAGGCTCGGAATTACCTATCCTGAAATATACAACATGCAGGTGCGTGCAATCATGGAGGCAGCCTGTGAACTTACTGCCGAGGGAATGGAAGTAGTTCCTGAAATCATGATTCCGCTTGTGGGCATTGTAAAAGAGCTCTCCCTCTCCAGAGAGGAAGTATGCAAGACTGCAGAAGCCGTAATGGCTGAGAAGGGCATGAAGATCGACTACAAGGTAGGGACCATGATCGAACTGCCCAGGGCTGCAATCGTCGCAGACCAGATCGCAAAAGAAGCTGACTTCTTCTCCTTCGGGACAAACGACCTGACACAGACAACCTTCGGGTTCAGCAGGGACGATGTGTCCAAGTTCGTGCCTATTTACCAGAAGGCAGGCATCCTTGAACACGACCCCTTTGCAGTCCTTGACCAGGAAGGCGTTGGCGAGATCATGAAGATAGGTATCTCAAAAGGCCGCTCCGTTAAACCCAAACTCAAGATGGGAATCTGTGGAGAACACGGAGGAGAGCCGAAATCCATTGCTTTTGCTCACGAAATAGGTATTGACTATGTGAGCTGCTCCCCTTACAGAGTGCCCATTGCAAGGCTTGTGGCTGCTCAGAGCACAATGGAAATGAGAGACGCAAAAAAATAAAGAAACTGAAATTTGAATTCCGGCAGGACTAAATCCTGCCTTCAACCTCTTTTTTAAAAAAGTTACTTTCTTGAGCGGAGCAAATCTATCTGTCGATCCGGATTTGAAAAGCTCGAAATGTCCTGATCCAAAAACCTCTCATCAAAAGGACATCTGCCATTGATCAATCCTATATTCGGCATGTCGGCATTAAATTCTGAGAATTTTTACTGATAGTGTTTTTCGAACATTACACAAATATGTGTTGTGTTTGAAACTGGTTAACATATAACCAAAATCTCACGACATATATAAACAATGAACCATTTTTGCAATAATGTTTTGTATCAGGGATAATGTGTTTCCCAGCAAAAACGTTATCAGTAAAAATGTTACGAAAAAAACAAGTTACCTGCCGAAAGCAGGATCAATTGAATGCAAAAGTGATTGTTACTGATAAAAAAGCTTGAGACAAAAGCAAAAATCAAATTGCGGGCGGCCACCCCACCCTAAAGGATGGGGTATGCTTCGGGCCGCCCGCCCGGTTGTTCTGGTAGTTAGAAATCATCAAGTTTTCTTTGCTCGGATCTCATGAATCTATACAATTGAGACTCTTCACTCGGTTTTCCTTGCGATTCTTTAATGTAATGCTTAATTGTATCAGCAGTTACGTTTCCAACGGATCGATAGAACTTTCCATTTGACCATAGACTTCCACCCCAATACTGTTTTTTAAGATCAGGATGGAGCTTGAACAGTCTGTAAGAACTGCCTCCTTTCAAATATTGAATTACCTCTGACAGAGAATTACTTGGATGGAATTCCAGAAACAAGTGAACATGATTGTCTACTACTTCCATTGCATGTATTTTGTAGCCATTTTTAGTGCAAATGTTACTGAAAATTAACTCGGAATCTTTTTTAATTCGCTTATTGTAGAATATACTGTATCGATACTTAGGCACCAACACGATGTGGTAGGTAATCTGACCATAGCCATGGCTAAAACTGTGTAATTCCAACTAATATCACATCCTAGCCATAGATGGCTGGCACCATCTGTGGCTATGGTGCCAAAAACAAGCTTATTTTACAAAAAAAGTAAGGATTTAGATATTTAAGGTGGAAAACGAAGAGGCGAGGGTTCACTTCATCCCCGACCTAAAGGACGGGGTATTCGTGACCCTCTGCGCTCCCGTAGTAATTAATGAAGAACACAATTAATGAAGAACACTCTTGTAAATATGACTGATAACATACTCGTTCGGCAGTATGTTATGACTTGATAAGGATTAATTGAAGTGTTAACATAAATGACTCGATATAATGATTTTATATTTTATATATCAATGCTCGAACACACGTCAAGGCAACATACTGTATTTATACCTTCTATCCAGACCATCAAACAATTACAGATTAAGAAATAGTTACAGACTTGATAGAATTATGACAAACAGATAGTTTAATGGAATTGAGAGAAGATTTATAAAGAATTAAGTAAGAGGAATTTATGGAGTTCAAATGTTCTTTCCAGATTCAGCCGAACTCCCTAAATATGCCCTGTTAGGCATGGTTAGGTTAGCTCTGCGTATATTTAAGCTTGCCTGATTTTGCTCTCCTAGGGTAAAACAACTTAGGAGTTAGACAAATGATTAAGAACAAAGTTATGATAGCCCTTCTTTTGGCCATGCTGGCTGGTATAACATTGATACCATCTGTGAGCGCGAGTGAAAACAATGAAATCAATGCAGAAGTGAATATGGATGATGCCCTCACTACAGAAGAAAAGATAATTAGTAGTATTCCTTCGAATCAAAACTCTGTAGAAAATATTACAAAAGCTAAAGAACTTTTAGAAAAAGTTAAAGCACAAAATATACAGGAAATTTCTGATTCAGTAAATAAATCTACAAGTGGAACACAAATAAAATCAGCAACCACTGTTACCCTAGGAACGGATAAAACACTTACTACTGCAGACATAGGAAACTCTGGAACCTCAACTTCGGGAGCAGTACCTAATTTTAAAGATGCTGACTATTCTACAAGTTATAGACGAGCTAGAGCATCGGTATTAATCGGCCCGGGAGGATACGGAACTGGTGGTGCTTGGGCATGGGTTGGAAAATCTATTTATGTGTCAGGTTCTGGCTCCCGATCAGCAAATATTAGAATGGCTGGGAACATAAAAGGTGAAACCAGCGCTTTCGCTGGTGGACAAAGTAATACAGATATAAATTTAATAGTAAAAGACACAACAACAGGAACTTCATACACTACTTCGATATACAGCCAATCAGCTGGAGGAGTGGGGGATTATATTGTCGATGAAAGTTTTAATGATGGAATTTCGGTAACTCTACAAGCGGGTCACTATTATAATATATACGTCTCAGTAGATGGGAGTACTGCAGTTTATTATGCAGGTGAAGCAGGATCTGATTTCGGCCCAGGGGACGGCGACGATGGAGGGCAAAAAGTCAGTTATTCTTCGATAGTAATTGATTTTTAATAGCTCAGCACTCTAAAAATAGAGCAGTCTCTGAACTATAAGCTTTCTCAGTAGTACGGAATTGCAAATTTCAGATTTCGTATTACAAGATATAATTTTTTGATTTTACAAATGTTTAAAATATAATACCAATATCAAAACATATCCATAAGAAAGCTGCTCCTAAAACCTGCGATTAAGTTTCAAATCTTGATTTTTAACAATCAATTGATTTTCTGAGTAGGAAAAATAGTTCTTAAGCCCCGGTGATGTGAAAATAAATTAGTTTTGGATGAACTCGAAAACAAAATTGTAAGCACCATAAATCGCTGTTCTTGTAGACATGGTTGATAAAATGAATGAACGCAGAAATGAAATATTAATAAAAATTATTCGATATGCTATTGCTGTTCCCTTTTTTTCTGGAGGAATAGTATTTATCTCTCAAGAAAAAATTCTCCCTGGTATACTCTCGATTTTGATCGGCATTATACTAACTCCTGCAATCGCAGATCCCATTGAAAGTAAATTGAATTTTTTATCGCTCAGTTTTCTCAGATTTATAGTTATACTTCTTCTATTAATGGCGATCAGTGCCACACTTTCACTGTAACAAAGCTACTTTAATCGTTAAATCAAAAGAAAATACAAAAAAAAGGGGATCAAAAAGAAATCGAAATGTAGATGAGCAAAATTAGCCCATCTTTAGTATTCTCGTGAGATCATATAGTCAGCAATCTGCAGGAGAAGGGTTTTTTCAGGACAGTCCCTGAGGACATCCAGTTTTTCTTTGCCTTCTTCTATATATGAAATTGCAAGGTTTTTCACATAATCGAGAGACCCGCATTCTGTAAGAGTCCTGACTGCCGCTTCGGTCTCTTCGAGAGTTGCTTCACCTTTTCCGAAAATATCCAGCTTCACGCCTTTCTCGAAAGCATTTATGACAATAAGGGTGTATTTTCCTTCCATAAGGTCGCTGCCCCTTACCTTTCCAAGAACTTCTTCAGGTGCGGTCATATCAAGGACGTCATCATACATCTGGAAGCCTATTCCTATGAGGCGTCCGTACTCGGATAAAGCCTCGGCAACTTCGTCAGAAGCCCCTCCTAAAAGGGCGCCGATTTTGGCTGCGGCTGCATAGAGGACAGAGGTCTTCTTTTCCACCATCTCAAGGTACTCGGATTCAGTAACCTTTTTCCGGGTTTCGAAATCCATATCGAGCCACTGGCCTTCGCAGATTTCGGTGCAGGTCTTTGAAAGGACATCCATGCACTTTAAAACCCTCACAGGCTCGTTTTCGACTTTTGAGAGGATTTCGAAGGCTTTGGAATAAAGGGTGTCGCCGGCAAGAATTGCTCCGGCTTCTCCCCATTTTACGTGAACTGCAGGCATTCCCCTGCGGATATCATCCCTATCCATAATGTCGTCATGGATCAGAGTGAAATTGTGCACAAGTTCCACCGCGACTGCTGCGGGCAAAACAGACCTGAGATTGGAACCGACAGCTTCAGCAGCCAGGATGAGGACTGCCGGACGAAGGCGCTTCCCACCGGCGTCCACGAGGTAACGGGAAGCTTTATACAGCTCTTCAGGCCGGGTTACCGGAAGCAATTCGTCGATTGCAGCATCAACATGGGAACTTCGATTTTTAATTTCATCAACAAGCGTCATAAGCATCACAAGAACACGGGATTTTCATTATAGAGTTACTCCTCTATATGTAACACTTCGCCATTTCTGAGAAGGTGTACGGTATCTCCGAGTACATACCCCGCATCTTCTGCCATTTCGATGTAATGCCCATGCATCTCCATGTCTCCATGAGCAGGAATCACATGTTCGGGATTCACCATGCGAAGAAGCTCCCAGTGGTCTTCCCTATAAGCGTGGCCTGATACATGGACATCATCATAGATCCTCCCGCCCTTCATCCTGAGTTTGGTCTCAAGGGCGTAGCGGTTAGCCTGAGTCATCGGGCTCGGGATTACATTTGCAGAGAAAATAATCCTGTCCCCGGGGTCAATAGTATACGGAGTTTCCCCGTTTGCGACCCTCACAAGAATGGAACCCGGCTCTCCCTGGTGTCCTGTGACGATAGGCAGGTATTTGTTTTTGCCTTCCTGCATGATGCGCTTAAATGCCCTGTCGACATCTTTTCTTGTACCGTAAATCTCAACATTCGAGGGAAGATCAAGATAACCGATGTCCCTGGCAGCACCCACATAGCGTTCCATGGAGCGGCCCATAAGCACAGGAATTCTGCCCATCTCTTCGGCAGCCTCGATAATCGCTTTAAGCCTGGCAATATGGGAAGCAAAGGTTGTAACAATCATCCCGACACCTGATTCCTCAGTTCCGAGCAGGACATCCCTTACCATGTCTTTTGCTATCTGTTCCGAGGGAGTCTTGCCTGAGCGCCCGGCATTAGTGCTCTCCGTGATCATTGCAATAACCCCTTCCTTCCCGAGGGATTTGAAGCGGTCAAAGTCAGGAGCTTCTCCCATTGTCGGAGTCCTGTCCAGCTTGAAGTCACAGGCATACAGGACAGCACCTGCCGGAGTGTGTACGGCTGCAAGTACACAGTCGATAATGCTGTGCTGGACCCTGATGAACTCTATGGAAATATCTTCCGTAACCTGGTAGGTCCCGCCTGCCTGCAGAGGGATAACCCTGTTGCAAACCTCAAACTTACGCTCGGACTCTATCTGCTGCCTGATAATAGCTGCAGTATAGGGGGTAGCAAGTATAGGGGCGTTATACCTGTGGGCAAGCTTCGGAATCGCACCTATATGGTCAAGGTGCCCGTGAGTACAGACGATCGCCCTCACAGTCCCGTTGATTTCTTTCATGATAGTATCATCAGGAATTGCACCCATCTCGATCAGTTCAAGAGAATGCATTTTGTCAATCTCAACGTCCTCATGGATCTGGACCCTGTCGAGCCTGAGCCCCATATCAAGAATGACAATATCTTCACCTATAATTATGGCAGTCATATTGCGGCCCATTTCATTATAGCCGCCGACTGCAACAATACCTATTTCAGTCATATTTTTTAACCTCTTATTTAATTTGAATATCTTATCCTTGTAAAAACCGAAACCTCAAAAACAGATTCGGTGACGGTCTTATACCAATGAGCATGAATGTAAACGCGTGATGCAAAAGCATGGAATAATAATGGAAATTATGATATGGAATCATCTTTTTAGAAAAGTCACTTCTAAAATTTACTTCATATACCCTTAAAGAAGTCCCCTCCTTGATCAGGTGCATCAGGCTGCATTTCCTAGCAGAAGAATACACTTTAAATATATATTTGTTTCAGTATACAAATATTTTAACCTGCCTGAAACTTTGGAAACTATTTACTATCCTGTCCTTACTGTCCTGTTCTCATGTAGCCAGGATTCTCAGGGGAATCTCCAGAACCTTCAGGAAAATATGTCCTGATTCTGCCCTGTACTCTTTCAGAATCTTTCCCTGGTAACAACTATTCTCAAAAAGCCTGTTTCCAGACAGCTTCAGATTAAGGGTAAACTTCTATATTTAAATGACTTTGCTAAACTATTTTGTATATTCCAGCGGTTTATTATTCCACATTCCAGGAGCTTATTCCACTTCAACATTTTATTTTTTTATAAAATGTTTTATATTTATTACAACGCATATTAAATTTATCATAAATTGATTTATATCCAGCATAAAACATTTTAAAGTTATTATAAATTGAGTTATACTTATTACAAAACATTTTAATTTTAGATTAATTCATTCATTCATTAATTCATTCATTCATTCATTAATTCATTCATTCATTTTTATTCCAATAACTTTCTTTATACTTCTGATCATTTCCTTTTACGCAAGTATTCTCCTGATTCAGCACGAAATTAAAGTAACTATCTGCTGAATGATTTTTGCAATTGATTTTTATTTCGGTTAATTTGCGAATGGTTCCTGATTCAGTAAATGTGAGAAGTGACTCTTGATATTAATTCCTTAAATGATAGCTGAGGGATTATTTGAGGGAATTAATCTCTAATAGAGGCCTTACAGGACTAATTATTTGAATTAATCCCATAATCGATGATTTTTAAGGAGCAGTTTTCAGGGGAAAATAGCCCCGGTTAACATTTCTAAGGTTTTTATCCCGGGAAATTTATATCCAGCTGAGGATTTCATTACATAAACCTTAAAAAAGGCATTCTTTTACTCTTCCGGTATACTAAGGGGAAACAAAGCTAATTACTTTTTCCCTTATTAAATTATAAACCAGCCATTTTTGCATCAATACTGAATTAGTCCCGAATCAGCCTGACCGGTCCAGGCAAATCCTGGCTGATTTTATCTATTTTATTTTGAGACATTACTGCCATTTTACCTATAAACGTTATCATAGAATAATCTGTAATCTAGTAAAACTGTAATTGAATAATTTGTGATCGGATAAATCTGTTTTGGGTCATACGGGATATGATAAAGGAAGGGATAAGTGTTTTTTCCTGTTCCTTAAATTAAAGAGCGTTCCCCGGTAAAGAAAGGTCTTTTACATTAAAACCGCGCTGTTCAAGGTATTCGCGTGTCCACCCTGTAACGACAACCGGGGAGTTATGCAGGTCCTTTATATTTCCACAGCCACAGAGAAACATCGCAGCTTTGAATTCTTCAAGCATGCAGGAAAGCACTCTGACAACCGATTCTTTCCCTTCAAGGGAAGGCCCTACAAACGGCAGGGCAGCACTTGCCGCACTGGCTCCGAGAGCGACGGACTTTGCAATGTCAAGCCCGTTTCTTATGCCGCCGGTTGCGATTAGGGGGAGAGAAACCCTTGACTCTATCAGGCTGGCAACAGTAGGAATTCCGAAGTCCCAGAAAAGTTCCCCGAGGCGTTCGGAAACCGAATCCCTGCTTTCTTTTGCCCTGTAAACCTCAACCCCTGCCCAGCTTGTGCCGCCAGCTCCTCCGACATCAATTGCAGAGACTCCTGCTTTCTGGAAGAGAAGAGCGTCTTCCCTGGAAATGCCTGCTCCCGTTTCTTTCACGATCACCGGGGTTTTGATCTGGGAACATATTTCAGTGATCATATCCAGGCAGCCGGTAGCATCCCTGTCGCCCTCGGGCTGGACTGCTTCCTGAAGGAAATTTAGGTGAATTGCAAGGGCATCAGCGTCGATCATTTCAATGAGTTTTTCGACCCCTTCAACACCGTACTGGCGGATCTGGGCAGCTCCGACGTTTCCGTAGACAAAAGCATCAGGTGCTTCATCCCTGACAACCCTGAATGAGTCTTCCTGAGAAGGGTCGTCAATTGCAGCCCTCTGGCTTCCTACCCCTATTCCGACTCCCAGTTCTTCGGCTGCAGCCGCAAGTGCAGCATTTACAGGGATAGTATCAGGGTGCCCTCCTGTAATTGATGCAATTAAAAACGGAGCTTTAATGCGTTTTCCAAGAAAATCCACAGAGAGGTCAAGCTCATCCATATTTAATTCCGGAAGCGCCCTGTGAATGAGGGTTACATCTTCAAAGCCAGCACTGACCTGCCTGGCCTCAACCGGGCTTTCAGCGCAGAGCTTAAGGTGTTCTATCTTTCGCCTGGAGGTGGTGTTAATCATGCTTCATACCCTTTTATCCGGACTGATCCTGGTCCCTATGGATTCCCCATTCAAGAACCTGTAAATATTATCCGCTTTTCCTGCATTGAATATATAGGAGGTGATACTAGAATTTTTGCTGAGTTCAAGGAGTTCCAGAACCTTCCCAAGCATCCCGCCTGTAACATCAGTACTTCCCGAACCTCCGATGCAGTGTCTAAATTCCTCAAACGTTTCGGGAGTTATTTCAGGCACCGGTTTTCCTTCCATATCAAGCACTCCGTCCTCAGCCGAACCCAGGCCGAGCCTGGAAATCCCGAGTTCCTTTGCCAGATAGGGAACAATCTGGTCCCCGGAAAGGATGCAGGTCCCCAGTTCTATGTCCATAGCAACATCCCCATGAAGTACAGGGACAAGGCCCTTTTCGAGCATGAGTTTTATGCTGTCAAGGTACATGGTCTCTATCCTCCCGTTTCTGCACACGGCACAGTCCATTGGGTGCACGGCAATAGCCCTGACTCCGAAACTGTTCAGGGCACCCACTACTTTTGAAGCGAGTTTTTTCACGGATTCATGGGTTACGATCGCCCCTTCGGGATCAAATGTCCTGTCAAGCCCGTATTTTTTGGCATAGGTGTGCCCGAAAGACCCGGCTCCGTGGACCACAATCATTTTTCCCCTGAAGCCTGAAACTTCCTGCGCAATCCTGAGAAGGTCAGCCTCTTTTACAACCCCTTCATACGCACCTTTGTCTGTAATGGCGCTGCCTCCGAGTTTAAGGATAACAGGTTCGTTTGAAGCATTCATATTATCACTTGACACCTTTTTATAAATAACTCTCAATTATAGTCAGATATCATGATTTCTGCAACAATAATGATGAAAAGATGGGAATAAAAGCAATCTTATTTTACAGGAAAAACCTTCCGATTAATCCGGCTCAATCGACCTTCAACCCCTGTTCCGTAGGTTTTGTAATGGTCACTTTGCCCCCCGCACCTGCAATGGCTTCCGCTACCTGATTACATTTCTCCGGTGCAGTTAGCGCAACCATACAACCACCGCCTCCCGCTCCAGTAATTTTTGCCCCGAAAGCTCCTGCTGCCCTTGCAGAATAGATAAGCTGTGAAAGCTCAAGGATATTAACTCCAAGTGCATCAAGCAGTCCCTGATTTACATTCATAAGCCTGCCAATAGAAGCATAGTCCCCGGAAAGTACAAGTTGCTCACCGATTCTGGAGATTTTGCCAATAGAAGTCATAAGAGGTTCGATAAGATCAGGGTAACTTTCGCGGAGCTGCCTGACGTTTGCCACAAGCTCTTTTGTAGAAGAAAAAACTCCGGTGTCCCCTATAACAATTCCACAGTCAGGAGTCTTAAGCTTTCTCCTTTCAGGGATGGTAACGACTCCTCCGAAAGTAGAAACATAGGTGTCAGTAGGGCTCGCTGCACCCTGAACTTTTATCTCAATTTCATGCCCCAGTTTCGCAATTTCCTGAAGCGAAAGCCCGAATCCGAAAAGTTCGTTGAGAGCTCCTATGCTTGCAATCGTAACAGCAGCAGATGAGCCGAGCCCTGACCCAACAGGAATGTCGGAATCAACAGTTAAAAAAACACCATTTATGGGGATAGATTTTCTCATTTTTTCAATCACTGCAGAGACATAGGGATGTTTTTCAAAATCAAGACCTGTCCTGCCGATCTGAGACTGGATAGTTATGGAGTCATTTAACTCCGCCCGCACCCGGGTCCTTAACTCTACTGCACACGCTATTGCGGTTTCTCCGTAAACAACCGCATGTTCTCCGAAAAGATAGATTTTCCCGGGCGCAGAACATGAAACCATATTATTCCTCAACAGTTTTTCAATTTTGCTGAATTTGAGCACGTTAAGTAATTAACCTTACCCCTGAACGGGTATCTATGAGTAAAAGTAAAAATAGTATAAAAAAACCTATCCCTGCCCGCCTTTATCCCGGAATTATTCTGACAATCAAAATTTCCCCTGTTTTTCCTGAACCTGCTGGCATTTTTCAGTTATTCCACAATAATTGCAGCGTACCCGACAACAGCGTCCTTATCCCCGGAAACATCGCCACTATTTGCGTATTTGAGCAGAGTAGCCCGTGACCCACCGAGTTTTTTGGAAGCAGTAAGCATTGCAGTAATGGGCCCGTATCCGCAGACAGAAGCATTTCTTCTGTAAAGCCTGTCATACATGCCTGAAATATCAAAATTCAGAATAGAGTCTATGACCTCGGAATCTATCTCCTTTGCACGTTCGGCAGTCTCGTAGTGAGTAAAATCACTGGACGCTATTATGACTGCACGTTTACCACTTTCGGAAATAAGGTCGGCAAGAAGGTTTCCGACCTCAACTGCAGTTTCTTCATCCTGCATGCCCATGCAGATAGGAAGGATTTTAAAATCCCGCTCGAAGCGGTACTGAAGGAAAGGAAGCTGGACTTCAATAGAATGTTCGTATTTATGCCCGAGTTCATCCGCATCAACGATACTTCCGAGAAATCCATCGGCGAGTTCGAGGTCAACATCAATATTTCCAAGTGGGGTTTTCCACGTTTCCCTGGATACTGATACTGGTGAACCATAACCGGTATGGTTGGGACCAAAAATAACATAGGTATCGGCTTCAGGAAGAGTCGCATAAACATGTGCAGCCACTTTCCCGGAATACATATACCCGGCATGCGGGCAAACAGCTCCCAGGACTTCCTGTTCCCGGATCTCAAGTCCTTCGAAACACCGTTTAAGTTCGTTTTCCAGATTTTCACAACGCAGGGGATAGAACTGCCCTGCAACTGCTGGCTGTCTCATTTCCAATCACCCATAATATAAGATATGGGCAATTTTTATAAACCCTTGCAGTATGCAGGACGGATGCCCCGAAATTAGAGCGGAGTTTCGAAATCTGTCATCTCGTAATTGAAGGGAGTGTTATTGAGTCTGGAAACTTCCCTTGCAAGCAGCCAGTAAACAAGAGAAAGTGCTTTTCTACCCTTGTTATTGGTCGGAATCACAAGGTCCACATTTGAGGTCAGGTTGTTGGTGTCACAGAGTGCTATAACCGGTACTCCAATGCTTGAAGCTTCCTTCAGGACCTGGGCATCTCCTGCCGGGTCGGTTACGATAATAACATCCGGCTCAAAGAAACCGTGGATCTGAGGGTTTGTAAGGGAACCCGGGATAAACCTTCCGAGCATTGCTCTTGTGCCAAGTGCCCTTGAGAACATTCTTGCAGGGTGCTGACCATACTGCCTTGAAGATACCACAAGGATTCTGGAAGGATCGTAGTGAGAAAGCAGTTTTGATGCAACTCTGATCCTTTCGTCTGTTGACTGGATATCAAGAACGTATAACCCATCAGTTCTGACCCTGTATACGAAGCGCATCATATCCTGAGTCTTCTGCTGGGTTCCGATGTGAACACCTGCTGCAAGGTATTCGTCAATAGATACAAGGGATGTGGACCCTTCTTTAGCGGAAGCTGCTTCGTCGTCAGCTACAGGTACAGATTCGGTCTTTACTGCGGCTTCCTTTTCAGGTGCAGGTTTTGCTTCAGCCACGACATTCTCTTCAGGCAAAGGCTGTGCTCCGGTTTCCTCCTGCCCTGTCTGCTCAATTTCCTCCATAAAGTCACCTCATAATATATAGAATCAACAATAAAATTCATTCAGCGTCTGAAAGTATCCCAATTACGTTTTTAGCTTTTTTTACGTTTAACCGTTATAGGAATAACTCCGGCCTTCAACTCTTCAATGGCTACACCCAGGGGGTCCAGCCGCCCGTCATCTTCAACCAGGACAGGAGCCCCCATTGCAATCTGCAATGCTCTTGCACCTACAATTCGTGCACGCTCGAACCGGGTATAATTTTCCTTGACCAACAGATCACCCTTAAACTTAAAAACGCTCCGATGAGTTCCGATAATCGAGAAGCATGATAAATTTGACATATTCAGTACACACCTTAAAACCAGTACCCTTGAAAGGGAAAATGGGACCGCTGAGATTCGAACTCAGGTTCCGGCGTCCCGAACGCCGAAGGATGGACCAAGCTACCCTACGGTCCCTTACTGGTACGGTGAAAGCACGTCAATAAGTTCGACATGGCTGAGGAACATTCTGCGGCAGCAGTAGCGGGTGATCCCGAGATCATCCAGCACTGCAGCAGCGTCTTCGCCATCGGTGACGCGTCTTTTGTACTCATCCCAATAGTTAGAGATTACTTTTCCACATGAGAAACATCGGACTGGGATCATAACTTTCCTTACCTGTAAGATTTCTGATATTTAGACCTAGCTCCAGGTCCACCAAAGTTTTTGGCTTCTTTCTGCCTGGAATCGCTTACAAGTAAATTGCGGTCGTAGGCTGCAAAGTTGTCTCTGATGGTTGTGTCGTTTGTCCATTCCACAATACCACGAGCAACTGCAGTCCTTACTGCATTAGCCTGCCCAACGATTCCGCCGCCGCGCACATCAACATTGATGTCGAGTCCGGAAACAACATCCTTTCCTGCAATAAGCAGAGGCTCTGAGATTTTCATCATTGCAAGCTCAGGAGTATAGAGCTCGAGCGGAATTTTGTTGATCCTGACCTTACCGGTACCTTTCATAACTGTTGCACGTGCAGTTGCAGTCTTGTGCTTTCCAGATGAATTAATTACTTTGACCATGAGGACTCACCCATTAGAACTTTGAACCCATTTTCTGGCTCACTTCACCAAGCTCTACGTACTTGTTAGAACTCAGAAGCCTCATGTCGGCATCTGCGATGGTGGTTGTCTCAGCGCCCTTAAGTTCGTAGGGGACACCTACATAGACTTTGAGCCTGGACATTGCGTCTCTGCCTCTTGCTCTCTTATAGGGCAGCATGCCACGAATAGTCCTCTTCAGAATGCGGTCCGGACGCTTCGGGAAGTAAGGCCCGAATTCCGTTGCACCCCTATCCCGGGTTTCCCGGTATTCTCTGAGAGTGGCTGCCCTTGAGCCAGAAATGATGGCTTTTTCGGCATTTATGATATAAACCTTTTCGTCTCCTGAAAGCAACTGTTTTGCAACTGAACTTGCAAGACGCCCCAGAATAAGCCCTTTTGCATCGATAACCGTCATCTTCGTCACCTCAGCGGAATATCCGGATACCGGACCCTTTTGGATTTGCTTCCATGATCTCTTCAACACTCAGGCACTTGCCGCCGGCTTCAGTGATCTTTTCAACAGCAGATTCGCTGAATGTTACAGCCGCAACGGTAACAGGATGATCAAGAAGACCTGCACCCAGAACCTTACCAGGGACAAGCAGGACATCATTCTCAGCAGTGTGCCTGTTGATCTTGCTTATATTCACAGCCGCATAGTTTCTGGACGGCGCCTCAAGACGTTTCGCAATATCCTTCCAGATCGGGGCAGAATCTACATTTGCCCTATCTTTCAGGGTAAGAATCAGGGAAACGATTCTTGGATTCGTTTTTCTTGTTAGTTTTACCAGTGATTTTTTACCCAATGTATGTTCCTCCGCAAGATTTATTGAATCTCACTCACGCGGAAAAAATCCCTATCGCGTTCGAACATCGCATGACTGCCGCAGCTCAGAAGCCTGAGGCAGTAAATTAAATATCAAGCGAGTAGTCGGATTGGTATGATGTGAATAACATTTCTAGTACATAAAGATTATGCGTAATCGGAAAAGCCAAGAACAGTTCTGGAAACCTTTTCGTGTATCCTTTCTATATTGCATCCGAACTTCTTTGCCACAATAAGTGCAACTACCCTGATATCCACAAGATAAGAGAGGCGTTCCTGCATGGAATTGATCTCGGAGACAAGCCTCTGTTTGTTTATTCCGGCATCTGCGGAAATAAAATCGAGGATCTGTTCAAAGGAAATTTCTTCCCTGTTGCGGACGTATGGAACTGTTGTGTGAGTCCAATATTTCTACAGTTACTTCATGGGTCCCTGCACTTACGGGTTTTCCGGGTTTTTCTTTGAGCTCAAGAAAATTCTCAGGAGGCTTGAAAGCATGAGGGAGCCGGACACTTTCAACATCAAAACAGGGCACAATTACACCTTCCTTCATGGAAAGCAGCCCTGATTCAAGGGCACGTGCCTTCACTTCGGAAGCTATTTTCGGAGAAAACCATTTCAGGTCGAAAGCGAGGGAAAACTCGAAGTCCTTTTCCGTAAGGGAAGCTGCAAGATTTTTCTTAAAAGGAGCTGAAACAACGTGTTTAAGTTCTTCCATTAATGAGCCTCGAAAAACAACTGGCAACTTCAGTATAGTGATATTATAGTAATGTAGTAGTATGCAGCAGTACGCAGCCTTTCCGGAATAGTAGTATGTAGCCCCTTTTTGAGTGCAGTTTAAGATTCGGAAAAATTCCGGGAAAAAGTAAAAGTCTCCGGCACAGACTCATTAAACCCGTACCGGAATGAAGCATTTTTCTGGAATTATCCTTACTGCATTTTCTCAATGGATTCAGAGGGTTACAAGCTTGGCATTAAGGATGCCCGGAACCTGCCTGACCTCATCAAGGATAGCATCGGAAACATCGGTGTCGACATTAAGAACCATCATGGTCACGCCTCCGACTTCCGACCTGCCAACCTGCATGCCTGAAATGTTGATATTGTTTTTCCCAAGGACCATGCAACAGGGACCGATAACGTTCGGTTTGTTTATATGTTTGGCAAAAATCATACGACCAGCCGGGAAGATATCTACCTTGTCATCATCGATGGAAACTATCTTGGGCTCATCCCCAACAACGGTTCCTGCGACCATTTTTGTAGATTCTCCGCTGGAGAGCCTGATACTGACAGTGGAAGAATACTCTTCCGCAGATTCAGACTTGCTTTCTACCACTGCGATTTTTCTGGACTTCGCAAGGATTGGAGCGTTGACATAATTTACCCCGGACCCAACAGCCATTTCAAGCAGCCCTTTGAGAGCAGAAACTGTAAGTGGTCTGGTATCTTTTCCGGAGATTTCCCCGTTGTATGCAATTTCTACCTTTTCATAATTGCTGTCCACAAGCTGCCCTGCAATTTTGCCCATGAGTTCTGAAAGCCTTATATACGGGGCAAGGACTGCCATAGCTTCAGGCTTTACGGAGGGGATATTGATTGCGTTCTTTGCAGACCCGCCTGTAAGGACGGAAACAACTTCCTTTGCAATGTCGATTGCAACATTAACCTGAGCTTCCTGTGTAGAGGCACCGAGGTGGGGAGTTACGATAACATTGTCAAAGTTAAGAAGAGGGCTGGAGAAAGGAGGCTCTTCGACAAAAACGTCAATGGCTGCGCCGCCTACCTTGCCGCTTTCAAGGGCTCTTGCAAGGGCTTCTTCGTTGATAATGCCTCCGCGGGCGCAGTTAAGAACCCGGACTCCTTTCTTCATAAGGGCGAACTGCTCGTCGTCAAGAATGTTTCTGGTTTCCTTGATAAGTGGGGTATGTACTGTTATGTAGTCAGCCTCTTTTGCGATTTCGTTAACTGTAGCCAGCTTGACTCCAAGTTCCATAGCCCGCTTCTCGGAGATGAAGGGGTCATATCCCATGAGGTTCATTTCAAGCCCTGCAGCTCTCTTTGCGACTTCAGACCCAATTCTTCCGAGACCTATAACTCCCAGGGTCTTTCCCTTGACCTCAACGCCCATGAACTTATTGCGCTTCCATTCCCTGGCTTTCAGGGAAGCGTTGGCCTGAGGGATATTCCTCGACATTGACATCATCATGGCAATTGTGTGCTCTGCTGCCGAGATCATGTTCCCTTCGGGAGCGTTGGCCACGATGATACCTTTCTTTGTGGCTGCATCCACATCCACATTGTCGACTCCGACCCCTGCCCTTCCGATAATCTTCAGGTTGTCAGCAGCCTCGATTATTCTCTGAGTAACCTGGGTACCGCTGCGTATTACAAGGGCGTCGTAGCCTTTGATCTTTTCCACCAGCTCATCTTCACAGAGCCCGGTGCAGACATCAATATCAAAATGTTCTTTTAGGATCTCCAACCCTTCGTTGGAGAGTGAGTCGCTGACCAATACTTTCATGTCAATTTCTCCAGATAAATACGATAAACATGAGATGCTAAATTTTAACAAAGAATACCAATCAACTTAATCACACTTAAGCGTTATCACATGTTTTTAGACCTGAATTCTTCACTTCTAAAGCCTGTAAAGTCTTTTCTCCAGGTTAACCTACAAGCCTTATGATACCTATTTTCGGCTCGTAGCACTGCCCCCCTGCAAGAAGAGAGCGGACGACTTCTTCCACCAGCTCCTCGGGTATACCTCTTGAAACTGCAGCGTCTACAAAAGCGGAATAATCAATTCCTTTGCCTCCTCCCATTTCCCTGAGCAGTTCAAGTACAAACTCTTTCTGGTCAGCCTTGGCTTCTTCATTATCTTCGGATTCAAGATTAAGAGATTTAAGCCCTTCCCGAATAGAAGCCTTTAGCTGCTTTGCAAATTCCTGCGGGGCTCGTTCCCTTTCAAGGGCAATGGAAATCCCTTCGGCAAGCTCTTCGGAAATCCCCCTCTCTAGCAGGCATTCCCCGAGTATTTCTCCGCGGTATCCGCTTGCAAGTGCATCAGAAAAAGCCTCAAGCCTGTCAGTGGTCTGCTCCGCGGTATCAACAACCCACCTGTTGCGTATCTCTTCATCCACTACATTCGCTTCTTCTGCCCTGATAGAAACAAAAACCGAGCCTGGTTCAGGTTCGTAAATCCGGGCTTTTCCCGTGAGTGCTATGAAAGCAGGTACCTGGACCGTTGAAAAGAAGATAGAAGCATCAGGCTGGAACTGCCCTGCATATACCGTAAAAGCCCCTGTAGGATCAACTATCCTGGCTTTCCACATTTCGTTCTGCAAGCCTATGCTGTCAAGTTCCGTAAGCACTCCGACTGCAAAAACGCGGTTGAGAATAAGACCAAGAGGGCTGATAAGAAGGTTTGGGGATTTTGAGTCGGCTGTTTCGGACGCAGGTCTTTCGGATTTATCAAGTTCCCTGCAGGCTTCAAATTCCTTTGCAAAAACCCTCTTTGCAATTTCACGTTTAAGCAAAGCTTATCCCTTCCCTGGAAACTTCTGAGCTCTGTTCTCCTTCATCCGGCCCGAGCCTGCGCAGCAGTTCAACAACCCTGACAGCAAGATCATCTTCAGGCACCCAGGCATTTTCCGCAACAAAAGAGGCTCCATATTCTCCATTTGAGGAATTCCCGCGAACTGCCAGGTAGCGGCCTGTAAGGAAACGCCTGAGGTCTTCGTAAACAGCGTCTTTAGAAATGTCGGAAAACATTAGCTGTTCAGCTTCTTCAAGTGTCTTCCCGTATATAATTTCTGCGAGTTCCCTTGGAAACATAACCGACATCGCCCCTGTACCGTCGTCCAGAACGGCTTTAATCCGCATATCCCTTATGCCCTCCACCCTGCCGTGCACCCTGCAGTTTGATTTTTGAATGACACGGCTGCATTCGGGACATCGTGAAATTATCCCCGAGCCCGGCCTGACGGAGACGATATTACCTGCAGTAACCACATCGAACATGCTGTCCCTTGAGGCTATTTCTTCAATTTTTATAGGGGAAGGGTCTTTTGAAGAGGATTCGAAAGTAAAGGCAAGCTTTTCAGCTTCTTCAGCAGGTACTGGAGAGATTCTGGTGCTGCTTATAAAATTAATAGAAGGCATGCCTCTGAACATGCGGATCTGGGCTCCTTCTATCCTGATTATGCTCCCAATATCAATTCCGGGGAGTTCAACCCAGGCGGTGAAAGGCAGCCTGGCAGTCTCATCCGCGAGCACACCAGAAATTACTTTTGATTGCTTGCCCCTGACAGGGACTTCCCTGTGGGAAAGCTGGAGTACACAGGCTGTGGTGCTTACAGAAAAGTCCGCAGAGCCTATTTCAATTAGTTTCTTTAAAGGGGTTTTAGAAAGTTCGGATAGCCCTGGAAGGGAAGAGTCGGAAACCCCGGATACCAGGGACTGTTCCCCGATAGAGAGCCTGATCCTGTTCTGCCAGAGGCGGGTATAGGCATTTTTGATATTAATTACATCCCCGATAGAGCCCGGAAGTTCTTTCCAGGAAGAAAACATGACAGAACCCGTTTCGTCTGCAAGGATCCCTGTATACAGTTTTGAAGGCCCGTCCTGAACTCCTTCCTGAGGGCGGAGTGCTTTTTCTCCCATGTCAAGGATCCTGCCCGTTATTTCAAAATTCTTAAGGGAAGCTGAAAGGTCCTTTACTTTCAGGATTTTCCTTTTCCCACCAAACTTGCGGAGTATAGTCTCCTTTGCAACCTCAGGCGAAACGCGAAAAGCAAGAAGCTTATAAAATTCTGCCCTTATGCCGGTTTTTTCAAGATCTCCAAGCGCCCTGGTTAGCTCTTCAAGATGGGGCGCAATTTTCTCGTCCATTTTAAGCCTCCATTTCAGACAATAATAAAACAATTCAGATATAAGGTTTTTAGGTTTTAAGGATTTTAGATTTCAAGAGTTTTAACCTTTAATCTGGAGCTGTTTTAGCCTTTAATCTGAAGCTCCGGTTTTGTAAGTTGCCCCCGGCAGCCGCCTGATCCAGACCAGCAAGCTATTTTAGTCTTTCAACCCCAGCTTTTCAAGAATAATTGTTCAGAATTTAGAGTCCCAAAAATATATCATTTCAAACGAATCTTTTTTCTAATAAAATATTGAAAGAATAATCTCTGAAAAATAAACGTGATTCATTTATGAAAAATAGATAAGACCCTTTCCTGGAAAAAGGATGAAATGAGAAAAATAGAAGATTAAAGGCTTTTAAAAAGATAAGATAAAACAAAGAGATTGTAAAGAAATGGAAGAGTAAAAGGGGAACTAAATATGAAAAATATAAAAGAAAAGGGCTCACAGGCATTAAAAATTACAGCAACTGTCTTTATTCTGGCAGTTATATGCATGTCTTCTGCCGCTTCTGCAGCAAACCTGCATGTAGACCCTGAAGCAGAAGAAGGCTATACTACAATTCAGGCTGCCGTAGATGCTGCAAATGCAGGGGACACTATATTTGTAAGCCCGGGAACTTATGTTGAAAACCTCAAAATAGACAAACAGGTAAGAATCTGGTCTGACTCGAGAAACCCTGAAAATACGATTGTAAGGCCGTCTGACCCTGCAGAAAGTCCCGTAGAAATAACCGGGGAAAGGGTAACTTTCAGCGGTTTTGGGGTAGAGGACTCGGAAAAAGCAGGGATTTTACTGTCAGGAGCTACCAGCTGTTTTATCAATAATAACAGAGCGCAAAATTCAAAATACGGGATTCTCCTGCAGGATGCAGAGAGTAATAACATAAACGGGAACGTAATAACCCTGAACGAAGCAGGATTAAGGCTCGAAAGCTCCAGATCAAACACTATTCAGGACAACCTTATTGCTTATAACTACGGGCCAGGAATCTCCCTTGAGGAAAGCAGCAGGAACATTTTCTTTAATAACTATTTTAAAAACGCCGAAAACATTGAAGAGAACGCCGCAAATGCAGACAACACCTGGCAGAGCACCCTGACAGTCAAAAGAAACCTTATAAGGGGGCCCTATATAGGCGGGAACTTCTGGGCAGACATTGAAGGCACAGGTTACAGCGAGACCTGCGAGGATAAAAACAGCAATGGGATATGTGACGCCTCATACACGTTAAATGGAGGCGGGTCCGATAACTCTCCGCTTTTCCCTAAAGTTCCCAGCGCTGTCACTGCCCTTGAAAACAAACTGGATGCCGAAGCTTATGAACTGGGCATGGAAACCAGAGGCGTGGAAGTAAATGAGACTGAAAACCCCGCGGGCGAGCAGACAGGAGAAAACGGACCAGAAGGGGAAGAAAATAAAACTGCTGAAACAGAAGCTTCTGAAAACGGCACCCCGGCACCGGGAATCGGGTTTGCAATAATGGCAGCCGGAGCGGCTTATTTCCTGAAGAGGAGAAAGTAACTGAAATAAAAGACAGGAAAAAAGAGATAGAAAGAAAAGAACGGGCAGTTTTCTGTCCGTTTTCTTTCCCTGATCATTTGTGAGCAAAGTACGCCACGACATTTTCTCCGTCTACGGCGTCGATCCTGCAGAAACCGAAGCGTTCAAACTGGACAATATTATCAAGCTCGGTCTCGATCCCGCGTTCTCCTGTCCCTTCGATATCGCCCTCTGGCCCGCAGACTTTCACAGGAATTCCATCAACCGGCACCCAGTGGATGATTTTTCCTTTTGCTTTTTTGAGGTCTTCGAGAGAGGTTTCGGAGCGCTTAACCCGCAGCGGGGAAAGGGAAGTAATTTCAACGTTGCAGAGATCTTTTAAGCGGAGGACAGAACCTACATTGAGCTTTTCAATGTCCTCGGCACAGACAAGAACCTTATTTTCGATAGAGATTTCCCTCATTCCTCTTGCATGGTCTGTTGGGTGACGGGGGACCTTTGCGACCACAGGTTTCATACCTTCAATTTCAAGCTCCACAGGGTTCCAGACAAAGAAATAGCGGTTTGCAACCGGGTCCACGATTTTGCGGTTCTCGGCATAAAGAGATTCCATGCTGATGCTCACATCGGTCATCCCGACTCCCATTTCTATCATGAACTTTTTGAGAGCTTCAGCCCTAATTCCACGGCGCCTGATTGCCCTTATTGTCGGCAGGCGGGGGTCGTCCCAGCCGCTGTATTCTCCGGATTCGATAGCTTTACGCAGGGTACTTGTGCTGAACTTTCCGAACTCATGGATCTTTACCCTGCCCCAGTGAGTTGTTTTCGGGTATGTCCAGCCGAAGTATTTGTAAATGTATGTCTGCCGTTTTTCACTGTCGATAAGGTCTTTACCCCGGATGATGTGGGTCATACCGAGCTCGTGGTCTTCGATAGCACCTGCAAAGTCCAGAAGGGGCCAGACGATGTATTTATTTCCAATCTCAGGGCGTGGGTGGGACATTTTTCTAATCCTGAATGCTCCCCAGTCCCGAAGTGCAGGGTCTTTGTGCTCTATATCGGTCTTTATGCGCAGAACAGCCTGCTGGTCTTCATATTCTCCGGCAAGCATCTTTTCCCAGTGCATAAGGTTTTCTTCAGGGTCTGTGTCCCTGTGAGGGCAGGCCTTTTTGGAGTCTTTTAACCTTTTGAAGTCTTCTCCTTTACAGAAACAGACATAGGCTTTTCCCATCTCAATCAGTTTTCTTGCATAATCGTAATAAATCGGGAAACGGTCAGAGGCACGTACAACCTGGTCAGGCACAACCCCGAGCCATTTAAAGTCGTCCATGTACCAGTCATAGGCTTCGAGCATGGGACGCTTTATATCAGGGTCAGTGTCATCAAAGCGCAGGATAAACTTTCCTTTATACACTTTTACATACTCGGAATTGACAACCATTCCCCTTGAACTTCCCAGGGTTGCGGGTCCGTTGGGATTTGGGGCAAAGCGCATTACAACCTTACCGGTTTCGGCTCCCTCAAGAGGTTTTAAGCCTTTGTCAGGCTCTTTCTTTACACTCAGAGCCTCTATAAGCTCGGGAGCGATTTCCGACAGGCGGGCTTCCCAGGCTTCAGGGTTTCCTTTAGCAATTTCTGAAACTATATTTTCAAGGGCAGCAGATACCCCGCTGGGGTCAGCCCTCAACTGGGGACATTCCCCCATAACTTTACCCATAACAGCTTTGGGCTGTGGGGCTTTTCCGTATTTTACAGCATTTTGAAGAGCGTATTTTTCAATTATTTTAATATCTTCAGGACTTAAGGTCATAGAAAATTCTCCAGAAATAAACCTTGATTAAATCTTAATCGGAGGCGATAAGAATATCATAAATTTTAACTGAATGGATAATCCGCACAGAGGTGGACAGTCCCCGATATATTGAAAGGGACAATTGCGGAAAAACATGTAAATTGGGTTATAAAAAGTCACCGAAGCCAGGAACTCCAGAGAAAGAGCCTGAGAGCAAAAATCGTTCGGAAAGGACTTTCAGGTAAATGCCTTTACTTCGGGATAGAAGCTTCAATCTCCCTTATCCGGGACACTTTTTCATCAATCTTACTAACTTCCTGTTCGAAGTTCTGCAGGAATTTATGGACAGCATCCCCGGGAACAGCTCCCTGAGCTGAAGGTTTTATAAGATTTGCCTGTTCAAGGACTCGAAGGGAATAACGCACCTTATGGTTCTGCATCCCGGTAACCTCTGCAAGTTTAAGGATTCCTATGGGGCCTTCTTCAATTACCTTTTTGAGCACGATCAGGTGGCGCTCCGTAAGTTCAAGTTCGGTTGCAATATTCTCGAGCAGCATCAGACAACCTCGTTTCTAAGTGTTCCTATACCCTGGACCTCGACTTCCACTGTGTCCCCCCTGTGGAGCTCTCCAACTCCAGAGGGTGTTCCTGTAGCTATAACGTCTCCCACTTCCAGGGTCATAATTTCGGTGATGAACTCAATAAGGTAGGGAATGTCAAAAATTAAGTTTGAAGTGCTTGAGGACTGTTTTGTTTCCCCGTTTACCCTGCAGGAAATCTTTGCATCGGAGATATCAAATTCTTCCGTAGATACTATATAGGGCCCGAGGGCTGCAAAGGTATCAAAGCTCTTTGCCCTTGTCCACTGTCCGTCTTTTCTCTGGAGGTCACGTGCGGTCACGTCATTAAAACAGGTATATCCTGCAATGACATCCTCGGCTTTTTCGGCTGAAATGTTTTTACAGCGCTTTCCGATAACGACTGCAAGCTCGGCTTCAAAGTCCACCCTTGTACTGGATGCAGGGTAAATGATCTTGTCCCCATGCCCTATAACCGCAGAAGGAGGCTTTAAAAAAAGGACAGGGGATTCAGGGATTTCCATAGAAAACTCTTCAGCATGATCCTTATAATTCAGGCCGACACAGACAATTTTAGAAGGGAAGGAAGGGGGCAGAACGCGAAGTTCCGAAAGTTCAAACGTCCCGGCAGAGGTCCCTCCATTGGGATAAACACGCCCACCTTCAATTTCTCCATAAAAAATGGTATCTCCTGACCTGAACCTACCAATCATATCTTCGCCTTCCTTATCCTATTTTTGCGGGTCTTTCACTCCGCTTTCTTTCATTTTTTAAGAGGATATATCCAAACTTAAATTTTAACTCTTCGCCCGCTGGCGTCCCGTGAGTATTTCCCGAGCTCGGAACCTATGAGCTGAGTGCCGGAAAACACAGGCCCGTCCTTGCAGACCCTGAGGCCGGACCTGTCTATGCAGCACGCCCCGCATACCCCGATACCGCATTTGAAATAACGGTGAAGGCTGAACTCTGATTTTTCCAGCACTTCTCTCTCTTCAAGGAACCTGAAAACCGAAGCCATCATTATTTCAGGTCCGCAGACCGCAATTCTGTCATAGGATGTAACATCAAGGTTTTTGAGTACATCAGTCACAAACCCTTTAAATCCTTTTGAACCGTCATCAGTAGACACATAAACAGTTCCGAGAGCTTCGAAACGACCTTCAAAAAGCAGGTGCTCTTCACTCCGTGCCCCGAGAACGGTATTCACTTCCGCACCTGCCGCAAAAGCTGCTTCGGCATACGGTGAAAGAGGAGCAGCTCCGACCCCGCCAGCTATAATAAGAACCTTTTCTCCTTTTGCAGGAAGGGTAAAACCTTTTCCAAAAGGACCCCTTAGCCCGAAAGAGTCTCCTTCTTTTAACTCAAAGAGCTTTGAAGTCGCCTCTCCCACTTTCTGGACGGTTATGGAATTATTTCTTGAGAGCCCCATGGGAACCTCATCCACACCCCTGACCCAGACCATTACAAACTGGCCCGGCTCCATATCCTCAAATTTGTGGTCAAAGAAAAAAGTCCTGATCAGAGGGGATTCTTCAATTATCTGTGTTATGGTAGCATTAAGAGGAAGCATCAGACCATCTCGTGGGCAAGCCCTGTAATTTTCTTTATATCAGAATAGCCTTTTCTTTTGAGGAAAGCTTCTATTCCTTTGCCTATTTCAGAGAATATACCTACCCTGTCATATACCGCAGACCCAACCTGAACAGCGGCTGCACCTGCCATTATCATTTCCACAGCGTCTTCCCAGGAAGAAACTCCTCCCACGCCGATTACCGGGATTTCCAGGGCAGTGAAAAGGTCATAAACACATTTTACTGCTACGGGCTTAACAGCTTTTCCCGAAAGCCCTCCTGAACGGTTTCCAAGCACAGGGTACCCGGATTCAATGTCAATAGCCATTCCCTTTACCGTGTTGATCGCAACAACGGCGTCCGCGCCCCCGGACTCGGCTGCATTTCCAATGCATGTAATGTCCGCAACATTGGGAGTCAGCTTGACCCAGACAGGTACATTGACAACATCCTTTACCGCCGCCGTAACTGCTTCAACGAGGCAGGGGTTGGAACCTATTGCAGCCCCGTAACCCTCTGCATGGGGGCAGCTCACGTTAAGTTCGAAAGCATCGGGCTTTGCCGGGAGCAGCCCCTCTGCAACTTCAGCGAATTCGGAAGGGGTGCCCCCGAAAATGCTTGCAATTACCGGAGCATCAGAGTTTTCTTTTGCAAACTCCAGCTCCTGGAGGAAGCCGGGATAGGAAGGGTTTGGAAGCCCCATGGCATTTAAAAAGCCGCAGTCCAGCTCAATCATGCTCGGGTTTGGATGACCGGTTTTGGGAGCAGGACCTATGGATTTGGTCACAACTGCACCAGCTCCCCCTTCACGTGCGACCCTGCAGAGGGAAGCCCCGGTTGTCCCGAGCACCCCGGCTGCAAGAATAGTGGGATTTTTTAATTTAAGTCCGGTAAGAGTATACATTAAATAACTCCGTTTCCTGCCCGCAGGCAGTTTCTGCATCAATAATCACAGGAATTTTCGGAATCGGCACCTCTGGAAATCTGAAGGAGCGCTTCCTCAGCAAGTCTCCTTCCGCCCATCTCCACGAGTCTGTGCCCGAGTTCCCTGGCTTTCTCAATTCCTCCGCGCAGGGGGATAAATTCGTCGATCCTGATAGCTTCCCTGCCGTCAAGAGAAAGGACTTCAGCCCGGACATGGATCTCCTGCCTGTCAGGTGTAATTTCAGCATACGAACCCACAGGAGTTGTACATCCCCCTCCGAGCTCGGCGATAAGGATGCGTTCGATTTCGGTAACAATCCTGCTCTCGGTATGGTCAAGCATGGAAACTGCGGCTTCAGCTTCAGTGCCTTCTCTTGTTACCACTGCAACCGTGCCCTGGTTAGGAGAAGGGCAGAAAAAGTCAGGGGAAAGGATTTCCCCTTCAATCTCCCAGCCCATGCGTTCAAGACCTGCCTTCGCGAGCATAATCCCGTCATACTGACCTTCCCTGAGTTTTCTGAGCCTTGTGTCGATATTGCCTCTGAGGTTCTGGGTAATAATGTCAGGCCTGTACCTCCTGATCTGGGCAGTCCTTCTCAGGGAACTTGTGCCTATAATTGACTGTTCAGGAAGCTCGTCAAGCGGAGTCCCGTCGTATGTGAGCAGAATATCAAAAGGTGTGTCCCTCTTCAGGACAGCAACGGTGGGAATCGCTTTAGGACGGATTGTGGGCATGTCCTTCATGGAATGGACTGCGATATCTATTTCCCCTGCAAGCATGACATCATCCAGTTCCCGGACAAAAGCCCCGACTCCTCCGGATACGGCGTGCAGAGGGCGGTCAGTAAACCGGTCACCGCTGGTTTTTATAATCTTAATACTGGTTTCAACGCCTTTTTCTTTAAGGAGGCGTGCAACATTCTCGGTCTGGGCAAGCGCAAGCTGGCTGCCCCGGGTACCTATTATCATGTGGAATCCTCAAACGTTTTAAAACATAAATCTGAAAGACAAATCCTCAGGAACGTAAGCCCTCAGAGATTTTCCGAATAAGCTTCAAGGGTCTTTTCAATATCCTCGTCACTGTGGACTGCTGATATGAAGTTGGTCTCAAACTGTGAAGGAGGCAGGAAAACCCCGCTTGCAAGCATCCTGTGGAAGAAAGCAAGGTAACCCTCTTTATCACACTTCAGGACTTCCTGGTAATTATGCGGCTCGTCCCCGAAGAAGATCTTGAACATGGAAGCTATTCCGCATACGTGGTAGTCAAGCCCTTCGTCCTCAACGATTTCCGAAAGTGCAGCCCTCATATAATCGCCGGCTGAATTTAGCTTTGCATGAATATTTTCCTCATTCAGGTAATCGACCATGGCAATGCCAGCAGCCACTGAACATGGGCTACCGCTGAATGTACCTGCCTGATAAACAGCTCCGGAAGGTGCAATCATTTCCATAATTTCACGCTTTCCTCCGAAGACACCGATTGGAAGACCTCCGCCCACAATCTTTCCAAGAGTGGTCATGTCAGGCACGACTCCGAAATATTCCTGTGCCCCGCCCATAGCAAGCCTGAAACCGGTAATAACTTCATCGAAAATGAGAAGTACATCGTTTTCTTCCGTGAGTTTCCTGAGCTCTTCGAGGTATCCCGGAAGTGGCAGCACAGGGCCTATATTTCCGAGTACAGGTTCTATGATCACTGCTGCAAGGTCGTCCCTGTTCTTTTCCACAAGCGAGGTCATCGTCTCAATATCATTATAAGGAGCCTGCAGGGTGTGTTTCGTGAAATCTGCAGGGATGCCCAGAGAATCAGGCTCTCCAAGGGTTGTTGCCCCTGAACCTGCTTTTACGAGCACGGCGTCATGAGCTCCGTGAAACCCGCCTTCAATCTTGATGAATTTGTTCCTGCGCGTAAAGCCGCGTGCGAGGCGGAGGGCACTCATAGTCGCTTCCGTACCTGTAGACACAAAACGGAGCATGTCAATGCTTGGATAGTAGCTTGCAACCTTTTCTGCAAGGGTTACTTCAAGCTCGGTAGGGGTCCCGTAAAGCCATCCCCTGTCAAGCTGCTGCCTGATTGCTTCTTTTATGACAGGATGGTTGTGCCCGAGGATAGCAGGTCCGTAGGCAAGGCAGTAGTCAATATATTCGTTTCCGTCAAGGTCCCTTATCTTCGAACCATTAGCAGAAGCGGTATAGAAAGGATAGGGCTTGATAGCTCTTACCGGGCTGCTAACCCCGCCCGGAATAAGGGTTTTTGCTTTCTCATACATCTGTCTGGACTTCTCAAGTGTAATCTCAGATACCATGAACTCTCACCGGATAGATTTGAACGTTTGATAAAGGGGTAAGTGATTAATTTAGTAAGTAAATCAAATTTAAATTGAGTAAGTAAATCAAATTTAAATTGAGTAAGTAAATCAAATCAAAGCGAAGAGGCTCTGGAATTCTTGAATCATAGAGAGCCTCTGGATCTGGATGATTCTCTTTTCTATGCTTCTTATTTATCCATATAACAGAGCCTTCCACTATTAAGCAGTTATTGATGGAGGCAATTATAATAACAGCATACAGGCAATTATGATGGTCTTATACAGGCAGAATTAACAGGCAGGCTTAAAAATGAAAAGTAAAAGGAAAGGAAAAAACAGACTGAAGCCCCTTAAAAAATAATGCCTGAAGAAGCTGTTATTTCAGCATCCTAGCAGCATCCTTTGCAAAGTAGGTGATGATGAAATCCGCACCTGCCCTTTTTATGGAGATAAGGGACTCGTAAATAGCCTTTTTCTCATCAATCCAGCCGCTGGCTGCTGCGGCTTTGATCATGGAATATTCCCCGCTCACATTGTATGCGGCTGTTGGCATGCCGAACTCGCTCTTGACCCTGTACACGATATCAAGATACGGAAGCCCGGGCTTCACCATAAGAATATCCGCACCTTCTGCCACATCAAGGGCTACTTCCCTGAGAGCTTCGTCACTGTTTGCAGGGTCCATCTGATAGGTTGAACGGTCCCCGAAGGAATAACCGGATTCTGCAGCTTCTCTGAAAGGACCGTAGAAACAGGAATGATATTTTGCGGCATAGGACATAATAGGAATATTCTCAAACCCGCTTGCGTCAAGAGCCATACGGATTGCACCTACCATCCCGTCCATCATTCCTGAAGGAGCTACCATATCTGCTCCGGCTCTTGCGTGGCTGACAGCAATTTTTCCCAGGACTTCCAGGGTGGGGTCATTCAGGACTTCCTGAGTTTCAAAGTCGACTATTCCGCAGTGGCCGTGGCTTGTGAATTCGCACATGCAGATATCCGTGATCACAACAAGCCTGTTTCCAAGTTCGGCTTTGATTCTCCTAACAGCTTCCTGAACCACGTCGTTTTCCCCGCAGGAAGTGCTGCCCTCGGCATCTTTGAATGCAGGGACTCCGAAAAGGATCACTGCCGGAATCCCGAGGTCTGCAATCTCTTTTGCCTCTTTTGCAACCTCAGAAAGGGGAAAATTGTATATTCCCGGCATGGAAGAGATCTCAACAGGGGAATCAATATTCTCATTCACAAAAATGGGCATAACCAGGTCGTCCACGGATAAGGTGGTCTCACGCACAAGGTCCCTGATCTTCCCTTTTCTCAACCTTCTCAACCTGATTTCTGGAAACATGTGATCACTCCTGAAATATGAAATGCTTACCTGTGAATTGATTTGATTGTTTTTATTGAGAATTGATTTGTTTTATCTGTAAATTTATTTGATTATTTATTACTGTGAACTGGATTAGTATTTTTGTTTCAACCCTTGAATTATTCCGTTTTTTATTTTCCTGTACCCCGAGTTTAATCTTTTACAGCATATTCTTCTTTGACCTCTGCCTGTTCTTTTGTACAGCCGGGTTTTATCTGGTCAAACTTTGCCTGTTTTATTTTTTCAAATCTCACCTTCTCCTTGTCGAGGCAGAAGACCCTTGAAACCACATCAAGAAACTCTTCGTTCCCGAGTTCTGCAGCCTGGCGGAGGACTTTGGTAGGTTCTCCCAGGATCTTGTTAACAATAGAACGGGTCAGGTCGTCAAGAACCTCGGTTTCTATATCCCCGATGGTATGATAGGAACTTAAACGGTTGACAGCTTTTTGCCTCTCTCTTAGCCGGACATCATATACCTGCTTGTAAAGCTCGGAAATCAACCTGTCGGCTTTCTGGCGTTTGTACTGGAGGTTTAAAAGCCGGATCTCTTCCTGAATGATGGCTTCGGCTTTTTTTGCTTCTTCTTTCCTCATCCTGAGAGTCCTTTCACTTATGACTCTAAGGTTGTCGATATTGCAGAGTTCGACATTTTCAAGCTCCACAACGGATTCCTCAATGTCCCTGGGATTTGCGATATCGATAAGAAGGAGTTTCCTTTCCCTGCACTTTATGGCTTCTTCAACAATTTCCCGCGTAAGGATATAATGAGGAGCTCCCGTACCGCTTATAACTACATCAGCACCAGGTAGGTAATCCCTGATATCATCAAGCCTGACCGCGTGCCCACCGAGTTCGTAGGCGATTTCTTCAGCTTTCTTATAAGTGCGGTTTGCAATATAGATAGCCTCAATATCCTTTTCGGCAAGGGCTTTTGCGACAAGGACTCCAATCTCTCCTGCCCCAATAACAAGCACGTTTTTTCCTGTAAGCCCCCCGAAGATATCTTCAGCAAGGTCCACGGCAGCAGAGCCTATGGAGACCGAACCTTTATTGATCCGGGTCTCATTCCTTATCCTTTTTCCTACCTGAATGGCTTTTTCAAATGCCGTTTCAAGGATTTTACCGGTTGTCCCGGCTTTCTTCGAATAAGCGTAGAGGTCCTTAATCTGCCCGAGGATCTGGTCTTCCCCCACAATCATGGATTCGAGGCCTCCTGCAAGCCTCAGCAGGTGTTCCAGGGACTCGTCATGCCCGTAAAAGTCAATAATATGGGTGGAAGCTCCCATTTCTTTTGCAAAAGAGAAAAGTACACTGCTGCTCTTGGGGGAAACAACGTAGATTTCAACACGGTTGCAGGTTTTTAAAACGACGCACTCATACACATACTCATGCTTGTAAAGGTTACGGAGCAGACCGTCCAGGTCTCCGTGCCAGGCGGACTCCATTTCCTCAACTTTTGCTTTTTTATGGGATATAACCATACTTGAGATTTCTGTCACAGAGAGCCTCCGGATAGAATGAATAAGGGAATAGAATGAATAATATAAGGAATTATAAATTAAACTTTGTCCGGAAATCCTCAGCCGTTTTTCACTAAAGGGTTTCCATTAAAGAACGAATGCCCGAGATTACTCAGGGTGATTCGAGATTGTTCCAGGTTATTTGATTACTCAATATTATTCGAAATTACCGACATTGTCCGAAATTATCTTATATGCTTCTTCTGCCGCTTTTTCGTAGGATTCGGAAAAGCCGTTCCAGACTTTTTCATTTTCAAGGACCTTCCAGAGAAGAACTTTCCTTTTTTTCTGTTCTTTTATATGCAGTTTTAGGAAACTCCTGAGCTCGTCCTGAAGCCGGATCATATCGGAATATGCAGGAGTTATCACATTTTCTATCTGTTTACGGGTATATTTAGAGACCGCAGGGCTATGCCCGAGGGTGGAAATCCCTATTACAAGGTCTCCTCTTTTGATGACCGAGGGGATTACAACACTACCTAAAGCATCCACCTGATTAATCAAAATATCGCTTTCCCCGGCAATATTACTTATCTTCCGGTTAAGCTCGGAGCTGCTGGTCGCAGGGATGACAAGAAAAGCCCCTGAAACGATTTCCCTGAGTTTGGAGTCCGTGGCTGCCGTAAGGTCAAGCTTTGACAAACGGACCTGACCCGATGCCTCAAGCTCCTGAAGCCTTTCGGAAAAGTCGAGGCTGACGACAACTGTGTCCGCGCAGCCGCAGAAAAGTTCGGCTTTGCGCTCCCCGACCGACCCGCCTCCGAAAATCACTATTTTCCTGCCTGAAAGGTCAAGCATGAGGGGGAGAAAATTGTTTGTTTCAGCCATTTTCAGAGACCTCGCAAATGAAAGCTACGGTAAACAAATGAAAGCTACGGTAAACGATAGATTGGTGTTTAATGATAGATTGGTGTTTAATAATAGTGTTTAATAAATTCTGGGTAAATGAAATAAATGAGCGATATTGGGTAATAAGTACGTAATAAATGAATAATAAACGGGTAATAAATACTTTAAAGCCAGCTTTTACAGCCAGCCCTTAAAGCCTTACCCCGGTTTTCTTGAACTCTTTTTCGCTGAAGAAAAGGGTGTAGTCCTTAATTCCGGTAGCTTCCGAAATTTTCTCAGCTACTTTTTCGCAGTCTTCAGGGTTATAAGAATGGACCATTGTAAACAGGTTATACTGCCAGTCAGGATAGCGAGGGCGTTCATAACAGTGCGTGACTTCGGGAAATTCAGCCATGATATTCCCTACCTTTTCGATCTGCTCATCGGGAACATTCCAGACACACATTGCATTGGCTTTTATGCCTATGGCTCTGTGCCCGATTGAAGCCGCAAAGCGACGGATCTTCCCGGCTTTCTGGAGGTTTTTAAGCCTGTCAACAACCTCCTGTTCACTGATTCCAAGTTCAGAAGCAAATCCTTTGAAAGGGGAATGAGTGATAGGAATTCCGTCCTGCACCAGTTTTAACAGTTTTACATCCGTTTTATCCATAATTTCACCTGATATCAAACTTTACCTGAATCTTAAACAGGTGCTTGGTAGGAAGATCAAGAAGAGGACAGCCTGTTTTCTCCCGAATTTCACTGAGAATCTCCTCAAGCCTGTTTTTATCTGGAGCCGAAAGCGTAAACCAGAGATTATACTGTGCAGCACTTCTGAGATAATTATGGGAAACTTCGGGATATTCGTTAATAAAAATAGCAATTTCCTCTATGCGGGACTCGGGGACTTTCAGGGCTACAAGAGTACTTACGCCCCCCATATTTCTCGTGTTGAGGACAGGACCTACCCTTCTTACCGCCCCTTTCCTGTTAAGTTCTCGAAGCCTTTCAATGACTTCGGTTTCCGGAAGCCCGAGAATCTCGCCTAATCTTGCAAAAGGTTCGACTTCGAGGGGGACTTCCTGCTGGATAAGGTTTAGGATTCTTTTGTCCGTCTCATCAAGTTCTACTACCGGAACTTCCCTGTCATTAGGATCCATATCACAGGAAAACTCGGCAGCCTCTTTTCGGAGCTGATCTTTTAAACTATCAATGTCAATCATCTCGATCACTATCACTTTTTTCCGGGCCTGTATATGCAGTAAGGCTCTTCTTCGAGATAGTCACCCGTGGCAGCATAGGCTCTTGCCCGGCAGCCTGCACAGACTTTTTTATATTCACATATCCCGCACTTTCCTTTAAGCTCTTCGGGATCCCTCAATTTCCTGAAGACCTCGGAGTTCTCCCAGACATCTTTGAAAGGTTGTGCTCTTATATTCCCGGCAAGCACCGGAAGGTAGCCGCAGGGATAGACCTCACCAACACTTGACACGAAACAGAAACCAGTCCCTCCGAGGCAGCCCTTTGTCATGGCTTCATAGCCGTGGGTCTTTACGGAAATTTCAATGCCTTCTCTTTTTGCCCTCTGGCGCATTATCCTGAAATAATGAGGAGCACAGGTCGCTTTCAGCTGGATTTCCGATTCTTTCTGCATGTCATAGAACCAGTGAAGGACGCGCTCATAGTCTGCAGGGGAAACTTCATCGGACTCTTCTCCCCTTCCCGTGGGCACAAGGAAAAAGACATGGTAAGCAACTGCCCCGAGCTCTTTTGCAAGCTCAAAGGTCTTCGGGATTTCTTCAAGGTTGCGCCTTGAAATCGTGGTGTTGATCTGGAAGGGGAAATCTGCTTTCCTGAGAATTTCAATGCCTGCAAGCGTCCTTTCAAAGGCTCCGGGCACGCCGCGGAACTCGTCATGAGTCTTTGCAGTCGCTCCGTCAAGGCTGATGCTCAGCCTCTGCACTCCGGCATCTCTTAATTTTTTCACGATCTCAGGGGTCAGAAGGGTCCCGTTTGTTGCGAGCACTACACGGAGCCCGGCATCAGTGCCGTAGCGGGCTATTTCAAAGACGTCCGTTCTGGTAAGAGGCTCGCCTCCGCTCAGGATGAGGATTGGTTTTCCAAGCTCCACAACATCATCAATGAAGTGTTTCGCTTCTTCGGTTGTAAGCTCGCCTTCGGGAACTGAAGAGGTGGAAGCTCCCCTGCAGTGCACGCAGTTCAGGTTGCAGCCTGCAGTCAGTTCCCATGCAATAAGCCGTGGTGGGTTTGTCATGGCAATCATGAATTAATGGTTTATATTATGGAAGTCAAGGTTAATAGATTTACAAATTAACCATAATTAGGGATTTGCATATAATCAAAGGATGGAATATAGGTCAGAATCCATTTTACTTAAAGTTAGTATATGAAACTTGAGAGGTCATATTAATAAAGTAATATTAATATTGTGTCATTTCAAACGGTTAACTGTAAAAAGAGACGGGGAAGTAAAGCTTTGTCCTAGTGGAAAACTGAAGATTTACCGTCATATACTTGTAATTTCGCCGGACAGTATGAAGCCCGAAAGACTCGCATCAGCCCAATCATCCGCACCCCTGCAGAAAAACACTTCCTAGAAAGTACGGTTACTGGCAAAAATCTGAGCGCAAGCAGTAAAGTCAGCTTTGGGGTCATTGAAAGCTTGGAAAGAAAAAGACGACAAAGAAATAGGAATAGAGTTACTTCAAAACAGTTTTAGATGAAGTTTGACTCTATCTATTCTCTTTCTTTATTTATCCGATAATGTTAGGAAAAAATCGAATCTGTTCTATATTTATTTAAATAATAAAGTTCATAGCCATTTATTTTCTTCACAAAATATCTTTATCTCTTTCTCGGATATGCTTTTGTTAAATAGAAACTGTAAATCATTTTTTTCTCTTAGCGTATTTTCGTAAATTTTGACAAAACCTCATTTAATACTCAATTTATCCTTGTTCTGGGGAAAAATTGTGTAGCCTTCAAAAGGCTACCTGAATAGTTGCATTTATTATTAAATTGTGTTCAATAACTCCTCCTGACTAATATTTTGATTCCATCCTATGGCTCTCCCATCATCGGTTAATGTGAACTTACCCTGCATGTATCCTGTAACTTTGAAGTGTTCAGGACCAGTATCCTTAGTACCTGGGCTAGTATCTTCAGTTAGATATAGCAAAACTTTTTCACCTGTTTTAAAGCTCGGTTCATCTTCTACCGCCATTGTATCATTTCCGACTTTTCCACCCTCCACTCTCACAATAACCTCTTCGGATGATAATGGGTTTTTGACATATTTGTCTACACTTATGATGATATCAGTATAGATGAGGTCATAAGGGCCGAATTCAACTACTTTATCTGGTCTTTTTCCGTCGGCAGAATTCCATTTACTTGGAAGTATTTCCTTGACTGTACCCATAACGATCACGTCAGAATTTTTACTTAAATCCTCAAGAGTGTATTCTTCAAGCAAAAAACTCATGCTACCGCTTAAGGGCTCATCGATATTATTTGAAGGTTTACTATTTTCTTGTGAAGATTGCATAGAGTTGGAGAATGCTAAACCTAACACGATCAGAGTGAGTGCTCCAACCAAAACGATTCCATATTTTACATTGTTTCGACTCGTCATAATTCATCACCTATTAGGGGTAAATGTAGCAGATACCTGCTATATCATCGGAGTGTAAACTTCTTTTCTTTGTTTCCCCTGTTGACATAGTACTGTACATTGTTGCTTCAGTATTGCTAGAATGACCCAAACTTAACCAGTGCCCAAATTCATGAGTAGCAGCACTTTGTACGTCGAAATATCCTGATGCTCCTGTAGTAGACCAACTCTTATCACTATTAAATCTTACAATACATTTCGTCATCGAGGTACCACTATATGTCTCAGTAGTTGTCGCTAGCGGTCCACTTGATCCAAGTGACGTATAGTAAAGTTTGTTTTCACACCCTATCTGATAAAAGAAGAAATTTGCACCAGCATTATTCCACGCACTCATAGCCTGAGTCAGAGAATTTGACCAAGAACTTGGAATTGAGGAATCCTTGTCGACTTGGGCAAATCCGGAATGCCAATAACGCCCATTGTAGGTATACGCCGATGCCGGAGAAATAATGCTGACCAATGATATCGTAATCAACAAAGCTCCTATCAACATTTTTTTTCTATGCTTCATATTTTTATTTCCTCCTACTAATCTCCTAGGAGGCAAGATCGAGCAAGCCTTAAGTACCCTTAAAGCTATCATTCCCTTGCCTCAGGGCATGTGAAGTTCAAATCTGCTCTGGAGGGTTGTTTGAACTTCACATTCAAAAATCTCTCTTAATCTTCTCCTATACATTTATTACGGTGATGAATTTTTCATCAGCTTGATTAACATCCATTAAACCACTTCTCTTTTTCATCAAAAATAGTAAAGTTTCATAGCTCTAATTGACGTCAGGAATTCGATCTTACTTTCAGCAAATAATTTGGAGATTATTTCCTTCACTAAACCATAAAATTAACAAAAAGATAGCAACATGCATGCCCCAACAAAAGAAAAGAATATATTACGTCAAAACAATTTAATAAGAAAGTAAGGAAAAAAGTCTGTAGATGCGGCAACAGGAATGAATAATTTCGAAATTTATAAGAAGATGGGCGATGACGTTCAGACAATATATAGGTCAAGACTTCTAACAGAGATACTTCTATCATTAAATGAGGGCAGCAGAAAGCTTTCCCAACTGCGTGAAATTACCGGAAGCACATCTCAGGCACTAATTCCGAAGCTCAGGAAACTCGAAGTGGATCACCTGATAGAAACAAAAGGACGCGAATATTTCCTGACGTCAGCAGGAAAAATTGTAGCTTCAGGAATAGCTGACTCTTTTGTAACATTTTGGACAATTAATAAATTTAAGCATTTCTGGATAAGACATTACCTCGAAGGAATTCCCAGTCCTTTGTTAAAAGAAATAGGATGTCTTTATGAGTCAGAAGTCCTCAAGGATCGAGGCATGAAGATCCTTAATGTCTACAACAATCAGTTAAAAATGCTTAAAGAAGCAGATCATATATACGGTATATCGTCCGTAGTAACCGAAGTGTATGCTGATGCTATCTCTGAAAGAGTGAAAGAAGGGGTCCCTGTCGAGCTTATAGTTCCTCTTCATGTTGCGGAAGAATTGAAGCGATCACCTTATCTGAAAAAAATAGAAGCACTGAAAGATTATGAAAACTTCAAATTAATGGTCATGGATGAAGATATTAAAGTTGGGCTCATTGTTACGGATAAACGCCTTTCTCTGAACCTGTACAAAAAAGAAGGTATTGAGTACGACATAAGCACAGGCCTGTTCAGCTTTGACTCGAAGGCCATTGAATGGGGAGAGATGCTTTTCTGGTATTGTAAAGGGAAGGCAGACTTCACAAAATTTCAGTGATGTAGAAACTTGTTAGAAAATAACTGGATAGTCACCTTCTCAAACCGTATATACCATTATCAGTATTGGATCCTCGTTTTCCCAATCTATATCTATGACAGCGGTGCTCCAGCGATGTAAGGATATTGGAATGTTTTTCTCTTCAATTCCGTTATCCAGTGTAATCTTGAATGTATATTTTTTCATTCCAGTAGAATATTGAAGACCGGACGGTTTTGCTTCTGAAGCCCTTTCACCAGGATAAAGCTTGTATGATTCTTTGAATATGGAACTGTTGTGTGAGTCCAATATTTCTACAGTTACTTCATGGGTCCCTGCATCATTATTTCTGATTTCAAAAAAATTAGGTAAAGCCGGACCGCCCAGAAGAAATATCAATGCACAATAACCCACGAATGCAGCTAAAAGTATGATTAACAAAAGTAAAAGTATTTTTCTAATATTTTGCATTTGAAATCCCTCTTATTTAGAGAAGTAGAAAGGGGATAAATGAATAATAAACGGGTAATAAATACTTTAAAGCCAGCTTTTACAGCCAGCCCTTAAAGCCTTACCCCGGTTTTCTTGAACTCTTTTTCGCTGAAGAAAAGGGTGTAGTCCTTAATTCCGGTAGCTTCCGAAATTTTCTCAGCTACTTTTTCGCAGTCTTCAGGGTTATAAGAATGGACCATTGTAAACAGGTTATACTGCCAGTCAGGATAGCGAGGGCGTTCATAACAGTGCGTGACTTCGGGAAATTCAGCCATGATATTCCCTACCTTTTCGATCTGCTCATCGGGAACATTCCAGACACACATTGCATTGGCTTTTATGCCTATGGCTCTGTGCCCGATTGAAGCCGCAAAGCGACGGATCTTCCCGGCTTTCTGGAGGTTTTTAAGCCTGTCAACAACCTCCTGTTCACTGATTCCAAGTTCAGAAGCAAATCCTTTGAAAGGGGAATGAGTGATAGGAATTCCGTCCTGCACTAGTTTTAGCAGTTTTACATCCGTTTTATCCATAATTTCACCTGATATCAAATTTTACCTGAATCTTAAACAGGTGCTTTGTAGGAAGATCAAGAAGAGGACAGCCTGTTTTCTCCCGAATTTCGCTTAGAATCCTCTCAAGCCTGTTTTTATTTGGAGCCGAAAGCGTAAACCAGAGATTATATTGTGCAGCACTTCTAAGATAATTATGGGAAACTTCGGGATACTCGTTAATAAAAATAGCAATTTCCTCTATGCGGGACTCGGGCACTTTCAGAGCTACAAGAGTACTTACGCCCCCCATATTTCTCATGCTGAGGACAGGACCTACCCTTCTTACTGCCCCTTTCCTGTTGAGTTCACGCAGCCTATCAATCACCTCAATTTCCGGAAGCCCGAGAATCTCGCCTAACCTTGCAAAAGGTTCGACATCGAGGGGGACTTCCTGCTGGATATGGTTTAGGATTCTTTTGTCGGTCTCGTCAAGTTCTATTACCGGAACTTCCCCCTCATAAGGATCCATATCACAGGAAAATTCGGCAGCCTCTTTCTGGAGCCGATCTTTATAATTTTCAATGTCAATCATCCTGATCACTACCATTTTTTCGTGGCCTGTAGATACAGTAAGGCTCTTCTTCAAGATAATCGCCCGTAGCAGCATAAGCCCTTGCCCTGCAGCCGGCACAGACCTTTTTGTATTCGCAGATCCCACATTTTCCTTTAAGTTCCTCAGGATTCCTGAGTTTTGCAAAGACTTCGGAATTCTCCCAGATCTCCCTGAAAGGCTGTTCCCTGAGCTTGCCAGCAAGTACGGGCAGATAGCCGCAAGGGTAGACCTCACCAACGCTCGATACAAAGCAAAAACCTGTGCCTCCGAGGCAGCCTTTTGTCATTGCTTCGTAGCCGTGGGTTTTAACCGAGATTTCGATACCTTCTTTTTTTGCCTGCTGGCGCATTATCCTGAAGTAGTGAGGGGCGCAGGTTGCTTTTAACTGGATTTCCGATTTTTTTTGCATCTCATAGAACCAGTGCAGGATGCGCTCATAGTCCGCGGGAGAAACCTCATCAGATTCTTCTCCCCTGCCTGTAGGCACAAGGAAAAAGACATGGTATGCAACAGCTCCAAGCTCTTTTGCAAGATCAAAGGTCTTATGGATTTCTTCAAGGTTGCGTTTTGAGACCGTAGTATTGATCTGGAAGGGAAAATCCGCTTTCCTGAGGACTTCAATGCCTGCAAGTGTCCTTTCAAAAGCGCCTGGCATGCCCCTGAAATTGTCGTGCGTCTCTGCAGTCGCTCCATCAATACTGATACTGAGCCGCTGGACGCCCGCCTTTTTTAATTTCTCCACAATCTCAGGCGTAAGAAGTGTGCCGTTTGTTGCAAGCACGACTCGAAGCCCTGCATCCGTGCCGTAGCGTGCAATTTCAAAGACGTCAGATCTGGTTAGAGGCTCGCCTCCGCTCAGGATGAGAATTGGCTTTCCAAGCCCTGCGACTTCGTCAATGAAATGTTTAGCCTCATCCGTTGTAAGTTCATCTGCCGGAACCGAGGAAGTAGAAGCTCCCCTGCAGTGTACGCAGTTCAGGTTGCACCCTGCAGTCAGTTCCCACGCAATAAGCCTTGGTGCATTTGTCATGGCAATCATAAATTAGCTGTTTTTATTTATGGCTGTTAAAGTTTAATGAGATTTACAAATTAACGATTCTCAGGAAGTTAGAACCACAGCCCGAAGGCTGAATAGGGGTCAGATTCGTTTTACCTAGAGTTAATCTGTAGAATCTTGAAAGGGGAAGGTCCGGATTCGAAACCTGAGAGGTCATATTAATAAAGTAATATTAATATTCTGCCATTTCAGACGAAAGACTGTAAAAAAAGAAGAAGATCAAAGTGTTACGAATTTCTATCTCAGCCAGATATATTGACAATTAATTTTCAAATCAAGCCTTTCAGAGCTGAAATAATAAACATAAATTCGATTGCAGGCAAATAAAAAATCAATAATTCGTAAATATAAATTTAACTAATGGTAAGCTTCTGGATCAATAAAAACCCTGTCTTTTAAACCGTAACTACCCCTATCATTATCGGATCTTGATAATCCCAGTATATATCTATAGTCGCCGTACTCCAGCGGTCCAGAGATACTGAAGTATTTTCCTCTGCAACGCCGTTATCTAATATAATTCTAAAGGTATATTCCTTCAATTCAAAAGAGCTTCTCAAGTTAGCCGGTTTTGCTTTTGAGACTGATTCGTTTGGGCGCAGTTTGTATGATTCCTTGAATACAGATTCATTATCTGAATCCAATATCTCGACAGATATTTCATGGGTCCCTACATCATGATTTGTTAATTCAAAAAAAATTATCTAAAGCTGGCCACCGAGAAGAAATATTAATACATGATAACACATGATTGCAGCTAAGGGTATGAATAACAGAAATAAAAATATTTTTCCGTAATTTCGCATTTGTAATCCCCCTCATTTGGAAGGACGGTTTTTTAACCTTCATAGTCATAGAGTTTGATCAAAAAATACCCGAGCATAGGGCCGGCACCGCAGTTAACTATCGGGCCATCAGGATAAAGATATGGTTTTACCTCGCAGATAGAACTATCTCTTTAGCCTGTAGGGTTGAACTGAACTCGTCCAGCTGGGAAGTATTCTTAATTACCGGAACATTTCCATACGCTTTTAGTACATTTGGATCATATATCGGACTTTCAGGATTTGTATAGTTTTTAAGGGATTCTTCATTTAGTTTTAAGAGCAGAGAGATTGTTTCCTCCAAATTATTATGCCAAGTAGAGTACGGTACATCATATACGGCTATTTCTGCCCAGTAAATCGTTTCCTCTATAATTTCATTCTGACCAGGTGCATGGAAAGTATCTGCAAATGCGGGCCCTGAAAACAGGACTAGAATCAAAAAAAGATATTGATTTTTTACCCCTATTATCACCAAAACTTCCCAAAAATTAATTATTATGCGCAAAGTATGTACAGATACCTTACTCTGTCTCACTGTTAAGGAGTTTCATTAACATAATATTCCGGCCCATGTCAATTATACCACGATCTATAATTTCCGTGCGGTACTTTGCCAGATTAATACCTGATCCTACACACAAGATATAATCCGAACAATCCATACATAAAACTGAAACCTGGAACGTTATTTGGTTTTTCTTTACTCGTCTCTGAGCCTGATTTAGTTTGTTGGTTTGTATTATTTTCAGTTTCATTAAGATCTGCCGCGTCCGACAATTCGGTAAGCTCAGATACATTTCCACGGAAAAACACTAAAGGAACTTCATTAACTCCAATCCGGCTTGCATGAGAATCAAAAATTTGATAAATTTCATCCATAAAAGACTTTTCAATTTCCTTATTTACCTCTACCTTAAGAACTCCCATGTTAGTGAATCCATAATTTATAATAGGGCCATCTGGATAGAAATATTTCGACATTTCACGCTCATTAGCATTGACTTCGGTATTTACTTCAGTATAGATTAAATCAAGAGTATCAAGCCATTTTTTCCTTTCTTCCAAACTTCCAAAAGCAGGTATATTTCCATAAGCAGCAATAAAATTCGGATTACTTTTCAATTCGTTAAGGGTTTCCGGGCCAAAATTAAGTGTTTCATTTTCCAAAATATCTTCTCCATTTTGAGAACTAGAGCCTAAAGCACAATTTCCTAAAATATTTGCTAGTATGACGCATAGTAATATATTCAACATCTTTAAGTTCATGTATCTCCTCTCATTTCATATTCTTTGGTTATAATAAATTTGCATATAATATATATTAAAAAATAAAAAATAGTCAGTATCATTCCAATTTGAATAATGCGATATTGCTGCATATAATTTATATCGCATTATTTCAAGGTGGAAATCTGAGCAATGTTTCTAACTGCATATTTATGCTGTAAGAGGAGTTACACCTAAATCAGACTGCACTCCAGACACTGGAGAAAATATTGAAGTCGAGTAGCCTGAATTATATGTTCCTACTCCTCCCCAATGGATTCCCACAATTTTAACACCGCCACTAACATAAACGTATACAGGGGCACCACTGTCTCCACCGTCGCAGTTATATCCTGCAACATATTGTCTATACAAAGTACCAAGAGGGTTATCGTACGATGTTCTAATCTCAGTAACGCTTCCATAACTCCTTCCTGTCGTGATACCCGATTTATAAACTGTATCTCCTATAGCGGCATTCTCATGTGATTTTACATCTTTTAGCACATCCGTATCTGTATCGTATATCTTTGCAGCTACGTTAGAATATGGAACCCATGAGGCATCTGCATAATGTCCCCCAACTTTACTCACTGTTCCGACTTTGTTAGCACTCGGCCCAGCAGTAGGTTGCCATATTTGATCCCCAATAGATGGTGCAGTATGTCCTGCAACAACATAACCTTTAGTTCCACTACTAGTTTGTGCAGAAAAACCAAGGGTTGATTGCTTAATTCCATCTGGTTTTTCTGTGCATATTTTTATTCCTCCGATTATCGGACGCCATGAGCTAGTACGACTAGTTGGCGTAGGAAGGTCTTCATATACAATTATTAATGGAACATCTTTTACGGCAATATTTTGCCCATAGTTAGAAAATAGATCATAGAGCTCATTTTCTTTAGCTGCATCGATTTTTTGTCCTTTTTCGATTGCAACCTTAAGAACGCCATCAATGGTGTAACCATAGGCTATAACAGGACCATTTGGATAGAAATACTTTGACATTTCTTTTTCAAAATTGTCGTTAACTTCAGTATATATTTTATCAAGCGTATCAAGCCACTTTTCCCTTTCTTCCAAACTTTCAAAAGTAGGTATATTTCCATAAGCAGCAATAAAATTCGGATCATTTTTCAATTCTTCAAGAGTTTCCGGGCCAAAGGTAAGCTTCTGCTCAATCACTTCTTGTGCACTTACTGCTGGCACAACAGCCATGCTCATCAGCAGCATTGTGGCAAGCAGTAAACTTAATACAAATTTTTTCTTCATTTCATACTCACTCCTGTTCATTCCCAGGAGGCAAGATCAAGCAAGCCTTAAGTACTCTAAAAGCTATCATTTCCTTGCCTCAGGGCATGTGAAGTTCAAATGTGCTCTGGAAGGTTTGTTTGAACTTCACATTCAAAAATCTCTCTTAAACTTCTCCTATACATTTATTACGGTGATGAATTTTTCATCAGCTTGATTAACATTCATTAAACCAATCCTCTTTTTCATCAAAAATAACGGAATTTCAGAGCTCTAATTGATGCCACGAATTCGACCTACTTTTAGCAAATAATCTTGAGATTCTTTTCTTCACTAAGCTATAAAATTAACAAAAAAGGTAGCAACATACATGCCCCTACAAAAGAAAAGAATATATTACGTCAAAACAATTTAATAAGAAAGTGAGGAAAAAATTTGTAGATGCGGCGACAGGAAATGAATGGCTTCGAAATTTATAAGAAGATGGATGATGACGTTCAGGCAATATATAGATCAAGACTTCTAACAGAGATACTTCTATCATTAAATGATGGCAGTAAAAAGCTTTCCCAGCTGCGTGAAATTACCGGAAGCACGTCTCAGGCACTAATTCCAAAGCTCAGGAAACTCGAAGCGGATCACCTGATAGAAACAAAAGGACGCGAATATTTCCTGACGCCAGCAGGAAAAATTGTGGCTTCAGGAATAGCCGACTCTTTTGTAACATTTTGGACAATTAATAAATTTAAGCATTTCTGGTTGAGACATTACCTCGAAGGAATTCCCAGTCCTTTGTTAAAAGAAATCGGATGTCTTTATGAATCTGAAGTCCTCAAGGATCGAGGCATGAAGATCCTTAATGTCTACAACAATCAGTTAAAAATGCTTAAAGAAGCAGATCATATATACGGTATATCGTCCGTAGTAACCGAAGTGTATGCTGATGCTATCTCTGAAAGAGTGAAAGAAGGGGTCCCTGTCGAGCTTATAGTTCCTCTTCATGTTGCGGAAGAATTGAAGCGATCACCTTATCTGAAAAAAATAGAAGCACTGAAAGATTATGAAAACTTCAAATTAATGGTCATGGATGAAGATATTAAAGTTGGGCTCATTGTTACGGATAAACGCCTTTCTCTGAACCTGTACAAAAAAGAAGGTATTGAGTACGACATAAGCACAGGCCTGTTCAGCTTTGACTCGAAGGCCATTGAATGGGGAGAGATGCTTTTCTGGTATTGTAAAGGGAAGGCAGACTTCACAAAATTTCAGTGATGTAGAAACTTGTTAGAAAATAACTGGATAGTCACCTTCTCAAACCGTATATACCATTATCAGTATTGGATCCTCGTTTTCCCAATCTATATCTATGACAGCGGTGCTCCAGCGATGTAAGGATATTGGAATGTTTTTCTCTTCAATTCCGTTATCCAGTGTAATCTTGAATGTATATTTTTTCATTCCAGTAGAATATTGAAGACCGGACGGTTTTGCTTCTGAAGCCCTTTCACCAGGATAAAGCTTGTATGATTCTTTGAACATGGAACTCTAAACAGTAGAAGTATTTTGATTTATTTCTGTAACCGTCTCAACGACTACTTCTTTTTCTTCATCAACCAGGAAATCTACTATCTTGTTTCCAGACTGAATTCTCAAAGCGGGAGCACATCCTGGGCCGTCATAATTTTCAGGTGTTGGATGACAGGAATAAGTCACACCCATTATTGTCCCTCCTTCCTGAATTAACTGTCTCACACGGTTGTCTTTGAGTGCGATTTTAGCTATATTAGAAGCATCTGTTTTGAGCCATTCTGACTCCGATTCATCATAAGGTGGAAGTACTTCAATCGCAGAGTAATTAATATCTAAATTATCTACTCCTTTGCTTACAGATGTATTAGTACTGTCTGATGTCTGAGAAGAATTCTCAATCGATTCTTGGCCTATACATCCAGCGAAGCTACAGATAAGCAAAAAAATAGTCAGGAAAATAACTTTAAATTTATTATTTTTAATACAAAAAGAGTCTGTGAACAAGTTCTTTTCCTCCATATATCCTTTTTGTCTACTTTATTCTTTAATTTTATAGGAGCATAACAATAAAATATAAAAGATAATGAGACAATTTTTTACCTGCATTATTTGTTTAATAGATCTTTGATTGGTCTTGTCCGTGAGTTATTGATCAGTTCTGACTTGAAAGCCACTGGATGGGAGAGAGGCTCTTCTGGTATTGTAAAGGGAAAGCAGACTTCACAAAAGTGCAAATATGATTTTGTAGAAATTATGGCAACCGGTGTAAAAAACAAAGATTTAGCAAGTCCTCTCTAATTAATTCCCAATTTAACAACAGCCCAGTAGAAAAGAATCCCGATAAGAAAAGATACCATAAGTGAGATTTTGATTGACATATAATCATTTATTACATTTTTAGCCACAACTTCACTAAGTATGATCATACCAATAACCATAAAAATTGAAATTAAAATCCCTAATATACGTTGTCTTTGCATGTTACCACCTAATAAAAAACTGGCTGATTAAAAAATCAGCCCACACTCAATTAAATCCAATACCAATGACTACCAATTTTCACGTAAATCGTACCTGTTAATAGCATTGAGGGTATATTTGCGTAAGGTATTCTTACATCTAAGCTGCCATCGGACTTCTGTTCCTGCCAATAAACAGTTTGCACTGCTACAGCGAGTAGAGCACTAAGTATTATTGAAGCAGTAGGTGTAAAAAATGAACCTATGATAGCACCTATTGCTCCAGCTGCACCTGTTCCCACATCTGCAACCCAATTTGCATCTCTTTCGCTGAAGTAAATGTGCACTCCCCCTGTTAAAGTGTCACCATACTGCTCGATATAACTTCCATGCCAAAAACTTGTCCTAGCTACAGAAATTGCTGCTGCAGCTGCCGAACTATCATTGAGACTTGAAGCAGATACGAGCTTTTTGGATACCAATTCATTCTGATCTACAAAAGCAAAATTTACTCTGTTAGGATTCTCTTCATCTTTCCATGAAATAGTGTATCCAATTGATCCATCTTGTTTCTTGAAAGATACTATTTTTTCGTCATCGGTTTCTTTCAATACATTCACATTTTCTGATACTTTTTTGAGGTCTTCCTTAGAAATTGATTTTTTGTTCGAAATGTCTATTGCATCAGCATGCTCTTTATTTTGAGAAATGTCAGCCTGTGCACTTACTGCTGGTACAATAGCCATGCTTGTCAGCAGCATTGCAGCAAGCAGTGCACCAAATACAAATTTCTTCTTCATTTCATACTTACTTCTGTTTATTTTCCAGGAGGCATTTTATGTGACAATTCATTTTTTGAGAACTCATTAAGCTTCAGGAAAAAGATTTTGCTATATTAAGCAGTTCTGCCTTATCGAAAGAGGAGACGATAGTGACTTCAAGCTCTTCATTTTCCCAGGTTAGAGCTTTCATATTTCCACCAAATATCGGAGAAATCGTACCGTTCATGTTATTTACCTGAATATATTCTCCTTCACTTTCAAAATTCTGAATTTCATGTAAACCTTTTTCAGAAACACCTTCGATGATACGTATTTCATTATTTCCTTTCGTATACACGAGAGTGATTTTTTCGTAATGCTGCCCTGCAAAAATACTAAACCCACTATGGACAAAAGTTGAATAAGGTGTATCCTTACTGGAAGAGACCATTGAATAATTAAATTCATAGCCCTCCGGGAGATATTCAGGAGTGAGTATTTCAAAATCAATAAACTGTTTTGCTTCTTCAAGCGTCATTTTTTCGGTTTCATTTTTGAAGTCTTCCGATCCCAGTACTTTTACCTGCGCGCCATCTGGAACTTTAAATTCAAATTCAGAATCTGGAATTCCAGTATTCAACTTCATATCCCGAATTTCTATCTCAAGATAAATATTCTCTTTGTTGTCGTATATTTCAGACCTGAGGAGCATCCAGTTTTCTCTGTCAACCCATATTTTTGATTTCCATTGGAGCGATTCGTTTTTCTCGGAAGGGGTAAGCTCAAGTACATATGCGTTTTTCCCATCGATGTTTTCGGTCCCGAGGAGGGAAGGTAGCTTCCCATTAAGGATAATACCATTTAAAAACTCAGCGTAAACATCAGGCTCGAAGAGTTTCAAATCATTAAAATCATCAGAAATCTCCGTTTTGAAAACAGTCCTGGATTCGGAACTATAGATCCATTGGAAATCTCCGTCAGATGCCATAATTACTTCCGTATCTTTATCCGGGCTTAAAATAGTCATTTTCATTAAATCGGGTTTTTTCCATATAACTTCATGCACTTCTGGATTCTGCTGCCTTGAAGTTGAATTTACATACATAGTAAAAGAATAGTCTTCGAGACTGTCCATTCCCATCTGCATGCTAGACACAATTTCTTCAGCACTGGGTTGAGTGTTAGATGAAACTTCTTCGGCACCGGACTCTTCTGCGCAACCTGAAATAAAAATGGAGAGGGTTATCAGGAACAAGATGAGCAGTAAATATCTTTTGGAACTAATCTTCATTTATTTACCCCAATTTAGAGACATTTTGTATTAATTCTATCTTCTAAGGAAGCCAACACAGCTTATTTTTGAATAATAGGTAAAAATTTAGATTTACACTCATCCAGATTTTAAATCTAACCTTTTAGCCCGAAATCGAGATATTATAGCTTGGATAGTCCCAAATAACAATCCGAATGGGCATAAATTCACAAAGATTCTCAACACTGCCTTTTCAACACATCAACTTCCGAAAATTGAGTTTAAATAACACAATTGCAGGAGCCCTCTCGAATTGCGATTAAAGTCTTTACAGGCAGATATGCGTAACATTTTGCTTCCAATTTCACGTTTGTCCTGTAATTCCCACTGCTTGGTACATCGATTGTCTCTGCCCCAGAAGCTGTGCATGAGCTTGGAACCTGGTGAACAATTGCAGGCAAATTGATGGGTTCACTTATCCAAATTGTTATTTTCATCTCACAAGGAGCAGGAAAAGGAAATTCTTTAGAAGTTGTTTGACATCCGCTTACAAACCATGATACATTCATGTATCGACTTCCATTGGAACGCTGATATAATTTGGAAGTAAACTTTATGTATATGTCTCCGGTACCATCCAGATATTCCCTAGTGCAGCTATTTATAAGTGTATCTGCTAAAACAAGGTCTGGTTCTAAAAGTTCACTTTTTTGCTTTTCACACATATTGTATGCACTTTTTTTCTTTACTCCAGAGACAGGATCAAGCAGCCTTAAATATTTGCAAAGCTATCATTCCCTTGCCTCAGGGCATGTGAAGTTCAAATCTGCTCTGGAGGGTTGTTTGAACTTCACATTCAAAAATCTCTCTTAATCTTCTCCTATACATTTATTACGGTGATGAATTTTTCATCAGCCTGATTAACATTCATTAAATCACTTCTTTTTTTCATGCCAAATAGTAAAGTTTCAGCGTTCTAATTGACGTCAGAAATTCGATCTTACTTTCAGCAAATAATCTGGATATTACTTTCTTCACTAAATCATAAAATTAACAAAAAGATAGCAACATACATGCCCCAAAAAAAGAAAAGAATATATTACGTCAAAACAATTTAATAAGAAAGTGAAGAAAAAAATCTGTAGATGCGGCAACAGGAAATGAATCATTTCGAAATTTATAAGAAGATGGATGATGACGTTCAGGCAATATACAGGTCAAGACTTCTAACAGAGATACTTCTATCATTAAACGAGGGCAGTAAAAAGCTTCCCCAACTGCGTGAAATTACCGGAAGCACGTCTCAGGCACTGATTCCGAAGCTCAGGAAACTCGAAGCAGATCATCTGATAGAAACAAAAGAACATGAGTATTTCCTGACGTCAGCAGGAAAAATTGTGGCTTCAGGAATAGCTGACTCTTTTGTAACATTTTGGACGATTAATAAGTTTAAGCATTTCTGGTTGAGACATTACCTCGAAGAAATTCCAATTCCTCTGTTAAAAGAAATCGGATGTCTTTATGAGTCTGAAATCCTCAAGAATCGAGGCATGGAGATCCTTAATATCTATAACAACCAGTTAAAAATGATTAAAGAAGCAGATCATATATACGGTATATCGTCCGTGGTAACCAAAGGAGATACCGATTCTATTTCTGAAAGGGTGAAAGAAGGAGTCCCTGTCGAGCTTATAGTTCCTCTTCACGTTGCAGAAGAATTGAAGCGATCACCTTATCTGAAAAAAATAGAAGCACTGAAAGATTATGAAAACTTCAAATTAATGGTCATGGATGAAGATATTAAAGTTGGGCTCATTGTTACGGATAAACGCCTTTCTCTGAATCTGTACAAAAAAGAAGGTATTGAGTACGACATAAGCACAGGCCTGTTCAGCTTTGACTCGAAGGCCATTGAATGGGGAGAGATGCTTTTCTGGTATTGTAAAGGGAAGGCAGATTTTATAAAATTTCAGTGATGTAGAAACTTGTTAGAGAAAAATCTGGACAAGCCTCTTCAAACAGTTCCTATCATTATCATTATTGGAGCCTCGTTATCCCAATCTATTACTATAATAGGTGTGCTCCAACGATGTAAGGATACCGGAATAGTTTTCTCTTCAACTCCGTTATCCAGCGTAATCTTGAATGTATAATTCTTCATTCCGATAGAATATAGAAGACTAAATGGTTTTGCTTCTGAAACACTTTCATCCGGATAAAGATTGTATGATTCTTTAATTATTGAATTGTTGTGCAAGTCCAATATTTCTACAGTTACTTCATGGGTCCCTGCATCATTGTTTCTGATTTCAAAAAAATCAGGTAAAGCCGGACCGCCCAGAAGGAACATCAATGCATAATAACCTATAATTGCAACTATGGGTATGATCAGCAAGAAGAGAAGTATTTTTTTAATATTTTGCATTTGAAATCCCTTCTATTATAGAAGAAGATTTGGTATCTCCTTCAAAATCGCCAAAAGGAGTACTCCTACTCCAAACCCTTTACTATTTATCGATCTCCCTTCTGACGATTTTCTGGAAAGCTAGGATCAGGCAAGTTTTAATTATTCGCAAAGTTAACATAAACCCATGCCTCGGACAAGATATGGATCAAAACATACTCTGGAGGTTGTTCGGACTATATAAACTGTTTTTCTAATATACCGTATATAAATTATAAAGTTTTTAGTCAAATTGCCAGACAATTCATTCTTAATTTATGACTGCATATTTCAACAGTAATACTTCATATGACAGATTGTGTAATACTCGGATAGAAGCATAGTGCATCTATGGCTGCGGTCAGTATTTTCAAGGAGAGGAAAAAGCACCTTGAGATTTATAAATGGTTTTTCTCCTGAAAACCGCGCTTCGGATCACACCTTAAGTGTCATCTTCTAAAACTTCTTTAATTACAGTTTCTGTAGTCCATTCAGGCAACTCGTCAACCTTTTCAATAGATATCACCGTCCCGTTTGGAGTGTCAACAGTTATCATGTAAAATTCTCCACCGGTCATTTGTGAATAAGTTGATGTTACAGACCCGTTCAGTGAGTCAGCTTCTCTGTAGAGGTTTTCCAGAGAGTTGTCCGGTCCGAGGGTTTTTAATGTACCATTTTGCATTTCAACAGTTATTTTGTGAATATAAGAGCCGTTAATCCGAATATACCCTATAGACTCCCCTGCTTCATTGAAGATTGCACCTGCACCTGAATAGTTCCCTTTTGTCAGGTTTTGAAAATCGCTATCATTAGTGTATATTTCAGTTAATACTTCCCATCCAGACCTTCTGTTAATCCCTCCATGATTGTCAATATCACTCGTACTCCAGTGCAAATCACTGGATTCATAGAGGGATAAAAGAAATATTGCAGAGAGAAGCCCGATAATCATGAGTGAAGACAATTTACTTCCGTCCAGGATTATTCCTCCCTGACCACCAGCGCATTTATATGTCTGTGTCTATTTTTTGAACTTATAGGAACCTGATATGTTACTTCTTTTTCCGAAATACGTAAGTATTCCATAAAAAGGAAAGTGAGAGAGAAGAAAAACTATTGAAAGTAGCATCTTTTATACCCTGAATGAACTCACCCATTCAGGCCTTTCAGGAGGGTTATCATTCAACATTTTTCTCCATTCTTCATCTGTTAACCTTTCTCCTGAAGGCTGCCAGAACTCATAATAACTCATCACAGGACCTGTACCGAGTACGATCCTGCCGTCAGGCTGTTTGTACGCTACTATCATCAGGTCCAGTTTCCCTGTCCCTTCTTCCAGAACGCTCCCTCCGGGACCTGTATGAACATCCGCAACCAGAATGGAGCTCTGGGACTTTATATCCACATTTTCAAGCATTGGAGATATGTTTTGTCCGAAGTTTCGGATGAATTTGTACTCTGCATCTGTTAACTCTTTATCTTCAAGTTCTTTAATCGAGATTTCCAGCAGTTTTTCAAGGGTATTTTCAAGAGTTGTAAAATCTTTATCAGACTGCTCGTCAAGCACTTCCATTTCAGCAAGACCGTTGTGTGCCATTTTTGTAAGGGCGAGCATCCTGGCATAGAATTCAGGAACTGGTTCCACATATCCCTCCACAGGTTTTTCTTCCTGAATTTGAGGAGCACCCAGGAAGTAGGTCTGTTTTGCATAGAGAATGGTATCATGCCTGAGTTCGGTCCAGGAGGCAAGGGCAGTGTTAAGCTGCTTGTCTTCCCATGCTTCGGTTTGCATGAAAGTAGGGTAACCCTCAGGATAGCGTGTAAAGAGAGGCTTTAAGGCGTATAGTTGAGCCCAGTAAAGGTTTTTATTCCAGTCCTCTTCATCAAAAGCTCCAAATTCATTTTCCAGAGATATGTGAGCTTTTTTGTAGTCTTCATTTTCAGAAATACCCATATTTCTCAGGTGTTCGCGGGCTCTTTCAGAACCAAGGAGATCCATGATGTTCAGGGCAGGAGGATTGAGTTTCTGAAGGATATACGAGTCAGGTGTGTATCTCTGCCCCATGAACCGGAAACCTTTTGTGGCTTCAAGAGTCTCATTTTCAGTTTCAGAACCTGCTGGAATTATTTCCCCCGTTCCCCCATAGATTTTCGGACTTTCATATTTATCCAGCTCAGTTATCAGTTCTGCAAGGCTTTCATTATCTAAACTCACTCCGGATCTATAATTACCAAAAACAGTATCCAGAGCTTTCGCATATTCATAGGGCCCGAGATCATCGGAAAAACCAACATAGAAAGCCGTCACATTGTAAATTCGATCCCATCTATCCCGGATGTTATTATCCCTGTCAAAGTGATCAGAAATTAAAAGAGCCTGCATAGTTTGAATTCTCGCTTCCTTTTCCGGAGATTCTGCCGCTGACCCTCCTACCATTGATTCTTCTGCAATAATCATTTTCGACTGAAGGAGCATACTTATTCTGCCATGCCACATCATGGCTTTGAAGTAGTTTTTCAGTTTCTCAGAAGACGTATAGTGTCCCCGCGGGGAGTACTGAGAGTAATCTTCAACGTACTTGAAAATTGGAGATATTTCCTCTTTTTGAGCTCCTATCAAAACGAGTTCAGCCTCTACATCATCTTTTACAAATGAAGGGATTTCGACACTGTATTCTTTTATGTCCTGAGGAGCGAAGAGTGTAACTTTCTCTGGATCTTCCCGTGACTGCTCTGTCTGTTCGGTTTTCGGCTGGAGAAGACTCAAAGCCACGGCAAAATATGCAACATTTCTTCTTGCAGCTTCCTTTTCTACTCCCGACGCACTGTTATAATCCTCTATGGAAGCTTCAAAGAGGGCTTTGTCAAGTTTCCAGAGTTCATCGTAAAATTCCTCAGCTTCTACCCTTTTTAGCGTCTCATCAAACTGGATGTGATAAAGGTGAAGAAGGGAATCCGACGTGATGAAAATAGGAACATCAGCCACTTTCAGGCTCCTGTAAGTTTCATTCACCAGTGTCTGCCCTGATATCAATTGATTTTTGGGACCTTCACTATCGTCTTCATTATCGAGTACAACAAATCCATTTTTGTACAGCAAATCCTTGCTTTCTTTTGTAAAGAAAATTTTCTGAGTAAACTCATCATAATTTGCAATTTCGGAAGCCTTAAGGGGCAGAGAATAAGCTGGAACTGCAGGCTCAAACTGCAGATTTTCTTTACTGTAATATCCGGAAAAAAAGCTTTGCTTTTCAAGAGTATTATTCTTTACAGAAAAGGTTTTTTCAGGAGCGGTTTCTACGATATCATTAAATGAACTTTCCTGATCATCTATTGATTCTTCCGGTCTTGTCTCATTTATCGGCCCGTTGCTACTGTCGATGCAGCCTGATTCAAGTGTAAGTAACATTGTCAGCAGAAAGGCTGCTATTACCACTTTTAATTTCAAGAAAGATCCCTCGTATTTTGAATTAAACAAACGGATTCAAAAAATTAAAAATCTAAGATCCCCCGGAGACACGATTATGCAATCCTTAATAGCTCTTAAAACCAGAATAATCATGCCCTAAAAGAAGAGGTATGGAGTTCAGACGATCATGGAAAGTATATTAGAACTCCATAATTCACTTCTAGCAAACTCTATATAAATTTTCTATCCATACTATAAAACTAACATTTTTTCATGCTCTTTTATGCTTTTTGGGAAGATAGTATCCTTTATATCCCTGATTATTTAATATCATTGACAGAGAGTTTATAGAGTAGCAGTTGCTGCAGTTGATTTCCACGGATAAAAAAAGTAAATAAGGTCTTTTGGATAACAGGCTAAAAAACGCTCATGACATTCCTGGAATAACAAGCCGAAAAAATGAAAGTATCCGGAAGTACTTTCATGCTAAGAAAGATGATTTGTGGTTTGGAGTGTTTATTATCGAAGCAAACCGGAGGATACAAGCTAAATTATGCTTATTTCTTCACCCTAACAGGGTCCTGGGATTGATAAAGCCGCTTCTGAGCATATGGTCGGCAAGCACGAGGGCAACCATGGCTTCTGCAACCGGCACCATGCGCGGAGGAATCGTGGGGTCATGCCGTCCTTTAATCGCTATTTCGGCATTTTCCCGGGTTGTGAGATCAACCGTTTGCTGAAGTTTACTTATGGAAGGGGTGGGCTTTACTGCTACACGGCAGACGATGTCCAGGCCCGAGGAAATCCCTCCGAGGATGCCGCCTGCGTTATTGCTCGAACAGGTAACTTTTCCGTCTTCCATGAGGAAGGAATCGTTCATTTCACTTCCGCGCATACGGGCAGCCTCAAACCCGGCTCCGATTTCAAAGCCTTTGACTGCGGGAATGCTCATAAGAGCTTTTGCAAGGTCTGCATCAAGCCTGTCAAAAACGGGTTCTCCGAGACCTGCGGGGACTCCTTTCACCATTACCTCGACAATTCCGCCCGCGCTGTCTCCTTCCTGCCGGAGGGCTGAAACCTTTTCAAGCATTTTCTTTGCAGCTTCGGGGTCTGCGCAGCGAACAGGAGTTCTTTCAACATTTTCAAGGATTTCTTCAAAAGAGAGTGATTTTGCCCGGATCCCGCCGAGTTCGAGAACGTGTCCAACAATCCGGATTCCGTAATGGGAAAGTAAAAGCTTTGCAAGGGCACCGCCTGCAACCCTTCCTATAGTTTCGCGAGCTGAAGACCTGCCTCCTCCGCGGTGGTCCCGAATTCCGTAGCGGGCAATGTAGGTAAAATCAGCATGTCCCGGGCGGGGAGTATTTTTAATGGCATCATAAGAAGAAGACCTGGCATCCGAGTTCCAGACAAGCATGGAGATGGGAGTCCCCGTGCTCTTGCCCTCGAAAATTCCGGAGAGTATTTCCACACTGTCAGCCTCGCTTCGAGGTGTGGAGACCTCGCTCTGTCCCGGACGCCGCCTGTCCAGCTCTTTCTGGATGTCGGCTTCGGAAAAAGGAAGCCCTGCGGGCAGCCCGTCAACAACAACTCCGACAGCCCTGCCGTGGGACTCCCCCCAGGTCGTGATTCGAAACATCTGCCCGAAAACGTTTCCAGCCATGCATCTTAAGTGGTTTTTTTGCTATATGATCCTTGGGGTAAGGCAGGTTCAAGGTGCACAACCACATCAGTAACATCATTATATTCGGCTTTCAGCATTTTGCTTACCCTGTGGGAAATAAGGTGCGCTTCTTCAAGAGTAAGGTCAGCCTGCACAAGCACATGCATATCTATCCGTATATCGCCCATGCCTCCGCGAGTCCTGATCTTATGGCAGCCCAGAACTCCTTCTACTCCCAGAACAAGGTTACAGATCTCGTCTTCTTCAAGCCTGGACATGTCAAGAAGTACCTTTGAACTTTCCTTCATGATCCTGAACCCTGCCCTGAAAATAAGAAAAGATATAAGAACAGCGATTAGAGGGTCAAGAAGGGGAAAACCAAGCTTTACGGCAGCCAGGCTTAATATCACTGACAGGGAGACATAAATGTCGCTTTTTGTATGCAGGGAGTCCGCAATAAGAACCTGGCTCCTCAGGGCTAAACCCTGCCTGTATTCGTAGCGGGTGACCAGGTAATTAATGCACATTGTGCCGATTATCACAAGAAAACTTATAGCTGTTACCTCAGGTACACTCCGGATGAGGAACCTGTCAAGCGCATGCCTGAAAATCTCAACTCCCACGTAAAGAAGGAGAAGGGCGATAAAAATAGAGGCTATGGTTTCATATTTCTGGTGCCCGTAAGGGTGCTCTTTATCGGGGGGGCGTGCTGCAATAAAGCTTCCCACAAGTCCCACAATATTGGATACCCCGTCGAAAAGTGAATGGTAGCCGTCGGCGGTCATGCTGAGGGTGCTGGTTAAAGTCCCGTAAATAATCTTAGCAAAAGCTACTGCAAGGTTCAGGAAGAGTACAATCAAAAGAATTCTCTGGACTTTTTTAAACCTCTGTATCGCCGGACAGCACCTCCTGAATCCAGACCTCAAAATAACAGGACAGAAAGCGATAAATCAAATAATGTAAGTCAGAATGATGCTATATATTCTATACTACTTGTGTTGATTTATATTATAATATTCTGCTACATTAAAATTGAGAATTACTAAGAGGCAGAAAAACAGGTTGACTGCCTTTTATTTTTTAGTTTTTTCATAAACGGAAGGCGCTTTTAAAGAAGATACCTGTAAAGAAGAGAAATGAGAGTTTAAGAAAGGATTGAAAAGGATTCAGAGTTTTAAGAAAGGATTGAAAAGGATTAAGAATTTGAAAAAAGAATTGAGAAGGATAGAGAAGTTTAAAAAAAGAATTGGAAAAGATAACGAATCAAAAAGAAAAAAATGAGAAACAGGGAAGATTTTCAGCAATCTGTACCTGCCCAGAGCAAATAAGCTTCAACTATTTCCCGCCCTTCGAGGAAGACAAGCCCGTGTTCTTTTCCGTATTCTTTTGATTTTTCTTTTGAAAGGGCTTTCCCGCTGTCATCGTCCAGCATTTCACAGACAACCATCGCAGGGGTTATTCCTGCCATACGGGCAAGTGCAACCGAAAGTTCTGTCTGGCCCATGCGCTCATCAAGGAGCCCTTCGGCAGCCCTGAGGAGAGCAACGTGCCCTGGAGTCCTGAACTCGTTTCCAAAACGGACCCCGTTTCCTGAAAGGGATTCTTCTGTGATCTCACCTATTTTCCTGATTGTAAGGGCTCTTTCAATGTCAGGAATGCCTGTCCTTGTGTCCCTGTGGTTGACCCAGAGAGAGAAAGAGGAATGGGCATCGTATTTGAGGTCTCCGTCTTTTTCAACAACTTCCCCAAGGGAGTCGCTGGTCTTGCTGGCTTCCCTTACAAGGTCTGCCATGAACGGCAATTTAAGCTGTTTTGACGCCACCGGGTCCACTGCCACGCAGATAAGACCACCGGCATCTTTCCGCATCCATTTCACATCAGTATAAGTGACAGCTTTCGCAGGAATTACAAGATCTGTTTCTCCTTCTCTTGAATCCGAGTCATAGATCTGGATCATTTTTCCGGCACGCAGGGCTTCCAGAGCCCTGTTAATATTTTCATTGCTATATTTCAGACATTCATAGGCCATGTTCTCGCTCATTTCTGTCCCTCCATACCCTGCTTTTTCAGCTGTGTCACAACTCTGTCTCCATCTTTCAATTTCAGGGCATCCCTGAGTTTTACCGGTGCAATAATCTCAATTAAATCCGAAGGGTAATGAGTCCTGTCAGGGACTACAACAGCAGCATCTATGCCCTCTACTCTGACAGGATAACAATTTCCACCCCCGAAAGTGCGTTCTCCATCATTAAAACCGTCTATCCGGACAGAAGGCATTTCTCGAAGCCTGTTCCTGAGAGCTGAACTGTTTTCCGAGAGCTGCACGTTAAGGGTTCCGGGGAAGGGGATGAAGTGCAGTTTTTCTTCAAATTGAGTCCTGTACCCCGGGATATTTATATAATACTGACCTTCACCAAGACCTTTGAGGACGTTTCCTTCAAGCTCCAGAGTATCGGGCTCTGAAGAAAAGATCCTGCTGTATTCGACGTATTCGTTCTTCAGGATTTCAATCCCTTTTTCTGTCATTTTTATCAACTGGCCACCGGGCACCAGTTCTCTTTCGATCAACCGCTCTTTCTCAAGCTGTTTTAACTTTCGAGCTGCGGTTTTGGAACTGTCTCCCGTATGCTTGTGAAACTCACTCGAAGAGACTTTAACAGTTTTATTTACTGCCCCTATAAGGGCAAGTTTCTTCAGGTATTCAATGTCCGGCACTGTCGGCACCCATGTTACCTTAATTTTGAGATGCGTCTCAATTATGAGATAGAAAACTACGCATTTCAATATAATAAAACTTTTGATATCGAGCGAGGCACTAGGAAAGAGGAAGCAGTATTCCTAAAGCATATATAAAAAGCTTTACGAAACTATTAAGTATAATAAGAATAATTAAAAATGAGACCTGCCATGACATAGCATATCAAAATAGAATGCCCCTCATGCTCACCTGAGGAAAAAGTCCCGCATGAACTGATAAAATTTGGGATAAGCCCACTGGTGCACTGCCTTGAGTGCGGGCTTGTTTACATTGTCTCAGGGTTAAAAGTCCCTGAAAAAATAAGCGTAAGGGTCTTCGTAAACAGGATAGAACATCCTTTCACGCACTGGGTAAAGTTGAACGCCGGAGAACTTCTGCGAGAAGATGAAGAAATAATTCTGGATAAAGTGAAAACCGGTTACGGAAGCCCATTTGTTATAACTTCGCTTCAGATTGGAGTCAGAAGGGTGCCTTCTGCCCTTGCCGAGGAACTCGATACAATCTGGGCAAGACCTCTGAATGAAATTACATTCGCAAAGAGAAGAAAAATAAGGCAAAAACACCCGATGTCCTTTGAAAATATTACATCCACAGCTGGAACTTCCACTGCTTCCGAATATTTGGAAGTAGTTGATGAAAGCTGATTTTTAAACAGGCAACCACAGTTTATAGACTGCAATTTATGAACTACAATTTATGGACTACAATTTATAGAGATCTATTTTTGCAAAACTCTGCTTTTACTCTTACCTTTACCTCCCTGAAACTTTTTTTCTTCCCATCGCCCTTCAGAACACATTCTTTAAAACATCACCGGAGAAGTTAAGTATTTAGTATTTTGAATCCATCTATTGATTAGACTATGATGAGAGAAATTGAAGTCGAATGCCCCACATGTTCCCCGGAAGAAGAAGTCGGGCATGAAGTTCTTAAAGAAGGGCAGAGCCCGCTTGTCCGATGTCTGGAATGCGGACAGGTACATGCAGCGAAGATAAAAACCCCAAAATCAGTCAGTTTGAAGGTTATAGTTAGCAAGAAGGATACTTCAAACACCTACAGAACCGAACTGGATTCTGAAACCGTTCTCCAGGTAGATGAAGAACTGGTTGTGGATGACGAAGAAACAGGAATGGTATGCCCTATCCTGATTACAGCCCTGGATGCAGGAGGAAAAAGGGTCAAAGTAGCCAGGGCAGAAAACACCGAAACAATATGGGGAAGAGCCATCGATGAGGTGACTGTAAAGTTTTCTGCACAGGAAGGAACTGAAAAAACAGAAGTAATTGAGAAACGTGTTCCCGGAGACTATGAATTTGTCGTGGGAGCAGAGGAAAGAGCTGGAAATACCCGTCTTTTCATTACCAAGATAAAGATTAGAGACGGGAATTTCAGATCCAGAAAAGGTGACGCTGTACTTGCAAAATATGTGAAAAGGATTTTTGCCAGAAAGAAGGGGGATAGTTCTGGTCAACGCAGTTTCAGAAAAGGACCTTGGTGAGGATAAAAGAAAAAGAGAAAAAGAAAAAGAATGTGAGAAGCTCCGCAAGCTCCTTGTAGAAGGTCTTGAAGGTTTCGTAATAGACGAAAAAGTGCTCCAGGCCATGCTCCGTGTCCCAAGGCACAGGTTTGTTCCGGAATATGAGCAAAGGGCAGCTTATGTAGACATGCCTCTTGAAATAGGCCATGGGCAAACAATATCTGCCCCCCACATGGTTGCTATGATGTGTGAAATCCTGGAGCTGGCTGAAGGGCATAAAGTTCTGGAAATTGGAGCAGGTTCAGGATATAATGCTGCAGTGATGTCAGAGCTTGTAGGAAAAACCGGGCATATTTACACTGTGGAGCGGGTAGAACCTCTTGCAAATTTTGCAAAGAAGAACCTGAAAGAAGCAGGGTATAAAAATGTTACAGTTTTACTTGAGAATGGGTCAATGGGTTATCCCGGATATGCCCCCTATGACAGGATAGCTGTAACATGCGCAGCTCCCAATATCCCTGAAACTCTCCTGGAACAATTGAAGCCCGGGGGTATAATGGTAATCCCTGTGGGGAGCTATTCCCAGGAGCTAATCAGGGTTAAAAAAGACAGCACAGGCAAGATATACAGGAAGAAAAAAGGCGACGTTATCTTTGTGCCTATGATTGGCAAACATGGCTTTCGAAGGATTTGAGAGAGAGAGAACCGGAATTAAAAAGTATAAAATAAAACTCAAAGATTCTTCTTTAATAATCTGAAAAGAATTAATAAATTATTAATAAGTGTGAAATTAACTACTTGATATGGACATCGATATATACGAGGATTTTGAAGAAATTCATGTAAAAGATGTCTATATAGTCGATGTGTTCAGTGACCCTACCCCTGTTGTGCTTCTTGAGAACCTGAAAGGAGAAATGCTTCCTATATATATAGGTCATCTGGAAGCCCTTTCAATAGGGAACGTACTTAAAAACATTTCTCCTCCTCGCCCCATGGCGCATGACCTTATGGTCAATATTTTCGATCGCCTGGACATAAAAATTGAAGGCGTGTTAATTGACGATAAGGTGGATAAAGTATATTATGCCCGCCTTCTGGTAAAAAAAGATAACAGCATAATGCAGTTTGATGCACGACCAAGCGACTGCATTGCACTTGCGCTCAGGGTGGGAGCCCCGATAAGAATACGGAAGAGAGTGCTGGAATGTTCAGAGATAGAGATGTCCAGACTTGAAGGCGCACGCGTGATAAACATTTTCGGCTAAGAGAATATCTTGACAAGGACACCTGGTTAAATCCGGTTTTTTTGCAGAAATCACGGCGGGTTCATCTTTGCCAAAAACCTTTATTCGATCCTGTTTTTTCAAACAATCCCGCCTTTTCGAAGAAACCTGTTTTTCAGCAATTTCTGCCCCGTAAGCAGCCTGACCCTTTCCGGATTTCTGCCTGTTTAATTTCAATAAGCTTTTAATAACAGTTAATTTCATTATCCCTTAGATGCTCACCAAAAGAATCATACCATGCCTTGATGTAACCCTTGACAGAGCAGGCGGCTGTGTCGTCAAGGGCGTGGAGTTTGTGGACCTGAAAGAAGCCGGAGACCCTGTGGAGCTCGCCAAGCGTTATAATGAAGACGGTGCAGACGAGCTTGTTTTTCTGGACATCACAGCTTCAGCTCACGGCAGGGAAACCATGATCGATGTAATAGAAAGGACTGCAGACGAGGTATTCATCCCCCTTACAGTGGGGGGCGGCATCAGCTCGATTGAAGCTATCCGCCAGATCCTCAGAGCAGGTGCTGATAAGGTTTCTGTTAATACATCAGCAGTTAAAAATCCTGAATTTATCAAAGAATCTTCCGACATATTCGGAGCCCAGTGCATTGTTACTGCCATTGACTGCAAGCGAAATACCAATGTAAAGGACAATCCAGATAAGACCATTCTGGAGCTGGAAGACGGGACACCTGCCTGGTATGAAGTGGTAATTTACGGAGGCAGGAAAAACACGGGTATTGATGCAGTCCAGTGGGCAAAAAGAGCAGAGGAGCTGGGTTCAGGGGAAATCCTGCTCACAAGTATGGACAGGGACGGAACCTGTGCAGGGTATGACATCCCTATCACAAGAAAACTCTCAGAAGAACTTGATATCCCGATTATCGCCTCCGGAGGAGTGGGAAACCCCCAGCACATCTATGAAGGCTTTTCGGATGGAAAAGCCGATGCCGCCCTTGCAGCAAGTATCTTCCACTTCGGGGAATATTCGATACAGGAAGTAAAAGAGTTCCTCAAGGAGAGAAAAATCCCTGTCAGGCTCTGAAATCCGAAAAACAGAATTTTTAGGATCTATCCGAACAGATTTCGGCCTGGCAGACTTATCCAGAATGGAGATTTCCAGACAGGAATTTTGTCCGATCCTATCATTTAATGCCTTAAAAGGGTCAGCCGAACAAAAGATTGGCAGAAAATACCGGAAAAGGTGATAAAGTTATGGAAATTTCCGAGTTTCAAAAGCTTATGTATGAACTCTATGCCCACAATGACATAAGGAGGGGCGGAAAGGCTACAATGCTCTGGCTGGTTGAAGAAGTGGGAGAACTTGCCGAAGCTATTCGCAGGGAAGAGCCCGAAAACATAGAAGAAGAACTTGCAGACTGCTTTGCCTGGATAGGTGCTCTTGCCAACCTTTACGGAGTAGACCTTGAAAGGGCATTCCTTAAAAAGTATCCTGGAGTCTGCCCCACCTGTGGGAAAAAGCCCTGCATCTGTACTGACTGATTACAGAGTACAGGAATATTCAGGGATATTTATTAAATTTAATGGAAGCTCATATTCAAAACCCTTAATTTTCAGGCTTTGCCTGTATTTTCAGTAATTCTTTTTATGCTTTAATTTTTTCAGGGTTTCCAATCTTTCAAACTTTTGCCTGGACACTATTTTTCTTCCATTATTATATTAACTCTCATATTTTTTGAGATACTTTTTTATTTATTAGAGGCAATCTCTTATCTGGAATTTAACGGAATTCTTTATTTATCGGGGTAATAGAAGATGTCAGAAACACAAAATATGGAAGCTCTTGAAGGTTTGCAGCTGAAGATCCTGAATAATACCGAGGAGAACTTTGTGCTTCAGGCTCAGAAGATTGAAAAAGGGAAATATAAGAAAGGCTACGCGGCTCCGGAAAATGTCGGGTCTTATGAGGAAAAAAGTTTCGAGCTCATCGCATGTGAAGGAAGCTGTGAAGGCGGAGCAGATATCGAAGGATGGATTAAATACGGCATAGGGTGCTCGGAGGGATATTTCAAGATACATTTCAAATACATAGGAAAGCAGGACAAAGTCAGCTATTCCTGTGAATCCCATATGCATGATGGAAAAATACTATGTGAGACATCGAAGGATAAGAAAAGCAACAGAATTGTGACCTGGATAATAGGACCAAAAGCATAAACCGAAGGAAATTCGTCCGGACTTTGTCCAGCAACACTTCACTCAATAACCCCTTTTGTTATATTTGCTCTGCCACAACCATCAGTTATAAATTTAATGTTTCTGGCAGAGCAAATAAAAAACTCTTCTAACCTGCCTGAATTCTCATTATTTACAATAACCAGAAATGGAATTAATAACCAGAAATGGAAATTAATAACCAGAAATGGATTTTTATATGACGATTTTTATAGGAAAAAGCGTAAAACCCCGAAGTCTTTAGCTTCGTGGGATATAAGCGTCAACTTCCAAACTGTTAACCGTTATATATTCTGTAAGTTATTAAGTATCTTCAAAACTTTTTTAATATTAGATTTTGCTGTCACCACAACCTCACAGTTCCTAAGAACGTTGCTGAATTTCAAAGCGAAAACCAAGCGAGGTAACGTTTGAACATCGGGGAGTTGGATAACAGGGCAAGAATCATCCTGAAGGGATTGGGATTAAGCCGTGGAAAGACGGTAGCTGTAAGCATCTCAAGTACAACCTCACGCTCATATCTGTTTCACCTTCGGAACGAGGGGCTAGAGCCTGCACGACTTGCCTCCAATGGGAGAAGGGATGACTCAGGAAGCCACCCCAGTCTTTAGCTGAGTGGTAGTTCACGACATATTTAATATGACGCTTTGCAGATAGTTTTTAAAATTTGTGGAAAAACGGAGCCGATTGGTTGTTTCGTTTTTAGTTTTTCCGTCAATAACTGCTTTTGTCATAAGCATAAGATTCCTTGCCCCATCTTTTGAGAATCCTGCCTGTATCAGTGTATTTTCCCATTCTTCAGGCAACACCTGCTGTAAAGTTAAATTTTTATTTAATACATCTCCAAATATTTTGGCGATATCTGAAGAACTATAATCATGGGGCCCGGAGATTTCATATATTCTTTCCTGCTGAGTTTTGCAGGTCATTACGTCAGATAAAAAACCAGCAACATCTGGAGGGGCAATCATAGGCAGCTCCAGTTCAGGTGGAAAAAAAGTCGGCAGTATTCCATATTCTCTGACCAGTTCCAGGTATCCGAGCCAGTTGCTGAAATAATAAGCAGGCCGGACAAAGACCTGTTCAATTTCAAGATCGGAAAATGCATGTTCAAGCATATAAGATGCCATCAGATTGCCTGTCCCGGATTTGTGCTGTGCGCCCATGGAAGATAAGCCAACAATTTTAGAAATCCCGGATGATAAAACAGCTTCTCTGTAATTGCTTATAATCCTTTGAATCTCGTTTATAAAATTCTCAGATTCAGGATTTTCAGGCGTTAATAGAAAAACTGAACTTCCACCCTGAAAAGCCTTTTTTAAGGCTTCTACATCTAAATAATCCGCAATCTTAACCTCAACACCCTTATTTTTCAGGCCCTGTGCTTTAAGACCATCTCGAACAACAGCTCTTACTGGCTGACCTTTATCTAAAAGGTTATCAACGAGCATTGAGCCGACCTGTCCTGTTGCTCCCAGTATTATATTCATATTATACCTTCCAGACATGAGGATAATTTGTAATTAAATTTAGTTTTTAAATCTAGTTGGATTGCCTGCCAGTTAAACAATTCCTCACACTAAATAACTCCTCAAATTAAACAATTTCTCAGATTAAACAGTTACCGCTCAGGTATTCCTGAAAAAGAAAGGATGCCAAAGTTTAATAAAGAGCATACTCAGTTATCCCATCTGATGAAGCCTGCAAAACCTGAACTGCTGGCTCCAGCCGGCGGCATGGAAGCTCTGATGGCAGCCGTAGAAAACGGAGCCGATGCTGTATACCTTGGAGCCAGGGCTTTTAGCGCCCGAGGATATGCATCCAATTTCTCAGAAGAGGAGATTGAAAATGCTATTGATTACGCCCACCTCAGAGGCGTGAAGGTATACGTAACAGTAAATACCCTGCTCAAGGAAGGGGAAATAGAAAGCGCCCTTATGCTGCTCTCCCGCCTGAGAGAAATGGGGGTAGACGCGATAATCATTCAGGACCTCGGGCTCATTTCCCTTTCCAGAAAATACCTCCCTGACCTTCCACTCCATGCGAGTACTCAGATGACCCTGCACAACAGTGTAGGTGCGGGGTTTATAAAGGGTCTGGGAATCGAAAGAATTGTGCTTTCACGGGAAGTTTCGCTTGAAGACATAAAAACGGTAAAAGAAAGAAATGACGTCGAGATCGAGGTATTCATACACGGAGCTCTCTGTATTTCATATTCAGGGCAGTGCCTCCTTAGCAGCCTGATAGGAGGAAGAAGCGGAAACAGAGGATACTGTGCCCAGCCGTGCCGCAAAAAGTACAGGCTTTACTGTAACGGGAAGCAGGTAAAAACTACAGGCAGCTATCTTTTGAGCCCTAAAGACCTTAACACGGCTACAGCCCTTGGGCCTCTTATAGAATCAGGGATAGAGTCTTTCAAAATAGAAGGCAGGATGAAAAGGCCGGAATACGTTGCAGGAGTTGTCAGGATCTACCGCCGCCTGATTGACAGATACCTGAAAGACCCTGCCGGATATTCAGTTTCCGAAGAGGAACAGGAGACTCTTACTCAATTATTTAACCGCGGATTTACCTCAGGCTACTTTTTTGAGAACCCGCGAGGAAAACTCATGAGCCGGGAAAACCCGCATAACCGCGGAATTCCTGCCGGCAGAGTTATCAGTTATGACAGGCGCACAAAACATCTCCGCGTAAAACTCTCAAACTCCCTCCGCCTGGGGGACGGAATAATGGTCGAAAACGCAGAGACCCGACCTGAAGATAAAGGAAAAATCATATCCTCGATGTATACTGAAAAAGGCCCTGTATACAGCGCAGAAAGAGGCGAAGTCGTAGAAATTCCTTTTGACTCAAGGGCGCCGTCAGGGAGCACAGTTTACAGGACACACGACAAGAAGCTTATGGACTCCCTCAAAAAAGAAAGCGAATCAGGGTCCCTGAGGCCAAAGATCCATATCTCCCTCAAAGCAACCATCGTTCAGGGTAAACCTGCCAGACTCGAAGTGATGGACAGAGATTCAAATTTCGTGGTAGTTGAGTCCGGGTATCTTGTCGAGAAGGCAGAGAAATCTCCAACCTCAAAAGCACAGATTGAAAAACAACTCACAAAGCTTGGGAACACTCTTTTTGAGGCAGCCGAACTGGAAGTAAATACGGAAGAGGATATTTTCATTCCCGTAGGGCAGTTGAATGACCTCAGGACACAGGCAGTTTCTCAGCTTGAAAAACTGAGAATATCAAAATGGAAACGGGAGACACTTGAAATATTTCCTCTCTCTGCACCCGGAGAAAAAAAGGCAGCAGAAATAAAGAAACCGGAGACGACAGGAGGATTGGAGGAGAGAGGAGAGAAGGATAGAACGAAATCGCAGAAACCTTCAGAAAGACCCTTAATTTCGGTTTCCGTATATTCCCTGGAAGAGCTTGAAGGGGCTCTTGAAGGCGGAGCAGACTGCGTTTACTTCGGAGAAGGGCTTTTCAGGAAACCAGAAACAGCCGAAAAAGAGAAAAGCTTCAGTAAAGAAGGGATTTCCGGAACTGACCTTGATTTAATTTTTGAAAGCTCTGTCCTGAAAACCAGAGATGCAGGCAGAAAAATATACTTCACTACTCCAAAAATAGTGAAGGACTCTGAAATAAAAACAGTAGAAGAGCTTCTCTCCCGTGCAGAAAAGTTCGGAGCCGACGGGGTTATTGTTTCAAACCTTGGGACATTCAGCCTCGCAAAAGAAAAAGGGGTCCCATGCGTCGCAGACAGTTCTCTGAATATTTATAATGGTTACACTTTTGCTCTACTTCTGGAAAATAGGGCAAAAATGGCAGTCCTTTCTCCCGAACTGACACTTGAAGAGATAAAAGAGGTGGCTTCTAAAGGGCCTGCGGAATGCATTGTGCACGGCCGCCTCGAACTGATGGAATCTGAACACTGCATCGCCGGCGGGCTGCTCGGGGGAAATAAAGGGCAGTGCAGCGCTCCCTGCCGCTCAGGAAATTTTAAGCTTGTGGATGAGAAGAACTACGAGTTTCCCCTTCTCATGGACTACCAGTGCAGGACTCATCTCCTAAACTCAAGGTCTCTCTGCATGCTCGAATATGTTCCTGCGCTTATAGAAAGCGGGATTTCAAGCCTGAGGATAGAAACCCTGGGGATGGATGGGAGCGCAGAAGAGGTCAGAAAAATTACGGAAAAATACAGAAAAGCCGTTGACGCATATTATAAGTCAGGAGAAAAGACAAAGGAAAAATGTGAAGGCCTCGGAAAGGGTTTTACCACAGGACACTATTTCAGAGGTGTACAGTAAGGAATCCTGTGAGAGGTGTGAAGAAATGGAAAAAATAATACCTTCGGGACAGGGTAAAAAAAGTATCTTCCTTTCGGGATCCATAAGGGGAGGAAGACAGCTGCTTGAAACATACAGGTTCATATATGATGCTCTTGAAGAAGCAGGTGCGGAAGTGCTCAGCTGGCATGTTGCAGACCCGGAACTGGAAAAAACAGAATCAAAAATGACTGAGCAGGAGATTTATGCCAGAGACCTCGGTTTGCTTGAAAAAAGTGATGCACTGATTGCAGAGGTAACTGTGCCGTCCACTGGCGTTGGGTATGAAATATGCAGGGCGCTTGTCCGAAAAATTCCCGTACTCTGCCTTCACATGCCAGATGTGGCAGTTTCATCAATGGTGCTGGGGAACCCTGATACTCTGATGGAAGTCCGGTCCTATCCAGATAAGGAGGCACTTAAAGAGATTATTATTGATTTTATCCGGGCTCTCTGAAGAAAAATGCGCCATAAAATACATTATGTTCATCAAATAAAAGAGATCGGATGGCATTTTCAAGTACTTCTGGCACAATTTTTTTAAAAGCCCTGACTGTGTCATAAAACTCAATGATAAATATAAATAATTTGAACACTATGTATAATCTATGGTAGTTGGTATTACCGAAATCTCAGTATTAATTCTGGCAGCTGTAGCGGCATTTTTGCTATATAAAGTTCTCAAAACTGCCACCAGCCTTGCGATAAATGCAGTACTCGGAATCTTATCCCTGATAGTAGTAAAGTTTTTGCTGGGACTTGAGATCGCAATTACATGGGTGGCAGTCCTTGTCTGTGCAATTGGAGGAATTTTCGGAGCACTTGTAATAATCGTGCTCAATTATCTAAAAATAGCCTTTATATGAAAAAATTCAGAAAAAATCGGGGGCAGATCAATGTTTCCGAAAAACTCCTCTGATCATATGACGCTGATATGATTTCCCCCTGAAAGTTTTATCTTTTATTAAATTTTCCAGCTCAATAGTTTCAAACCCGTAGAAAAGTTCCCTTACCTCTTTTTCAGTAAAATAATGATAAATTATACCGTTTTGCCGAGAAAAAGTTTTTTCTTCAAAAGGGATTGAGGGCTCCCCTCCACATCGCATATCCTCACAGCCAAAACCTTCAAAAAAAACGAAGCCTCCGGGGCAGAGGATGCGGAAGAATTCCCTGACAGCAGCCCTCCTTTCTTCATTAAACAGGTGCTGGAGTACCCCATAACAGATTATCCCCTCAAATGACCCGGAATTGAAAGGGAGGTCATGCACACTTGCTCCAATGTGCTCTGCAAATCTTTCGTTTCTTTCGAGCTGTAAGCGGGAGCTGTAGAGAGCGGTTAAAGATACATCAACCCCTACCGCAATAAAATTCCTCGAAAGCTCTCCAAGGTACCTTCCGTTCCCTGAACCCGCATCAAGCACTCTTGCCCCCGGAAAAAGGAAGGCATGTAAATTTCGGATAGATGCAGGACCTCCCCATTTAAGGTGAAGGTACTCTTTATCCCAGGCAAGGAAGTGTTCTTTAGAAGAGCCTGCAAGTTCCCCTGTTGATTTATCTGTAATCTTTATGTCCTGTATGCCTGAGTTTTCTACTCCCATATCCACGGTTTCCATATTCGCCTGCCCTGTTTTCATTCGCGCTTCTCAGGGCTGTAAGTAGAAGCTTCCCTGAATCTGTTTATCAGGAAGTCCTCTTCAAAGGAAGAAAGGAACCAGCCAGCTTTAGGTCCCGAGCTCTGCCCGAGAATTGAGGTGTAAATCGCTTTGAAAAGATCTTTGGGATCTACCTGAGGAGCAGGCACATTCAATTTTTCTGCAATCAGCCTGTTAAGCTCGGAACCTTTTTCTTTTGCAGAATAAACCAGCATATGATATTCTTCTCCACTGATTTTGCCTTTTGACTCAATAAGGTCTGCAAATGCCCCGAGGAAGGCTTTCTGGAGTTCGGAAAGGGTTGCTACCTGCACGGGCACATTTTCCTTTACGCTAAATTTCGCGAACGGAGGGGCATAAAGCTCGAGCCATTTTGAGACGTTGTCCACAAGTTCCCGGATACATTTTTCATCTTCAGTTGAAAAGCCTGAACGCTTCACAATCTGGAGAATCTGCTCGAAATTTCCTCTGGCAACCTGGAAAATAGTCACCATCTGCTTGAAAGGAATTTCCGGGTGGCAGATGCCGGTAGCCCTGGAAAGCTCGTAAATCCTCTTTTCAAACTCCCCCATGGAAGGATCATTATCCCTGAACTTTTCCCTTAAGCGTTCATATTCATCAACTATGGTAAGAAGAGGCTGTGCGGGGTCGAACTGGATATGCTTTTCAGGCTTGGTACGGATGATAAGGTAGCGCAGGACTTCAGGAGGCACTACTTCGAGCATATCAGAAATCGAGACAACCACACCTGTAGAAGAAGACATTGCCCCCTGCTTCCCCAGCATAATCCATTCGTAGACTATGGGGAAAGGAGGTTCGTGCCCGTAGATTTCCCGGACGATCCTCTTTCCTGTGTCATAAGAGCCACCTCTTGAAGCATGGTCTTTTCCAAAAGGCTCGACAGTTACTCCAAGTACAGCCCAGCGGGCAGGCCAGTCCACTCTCCAGGTGAGCTTTCCCCCTCCTGCCATAGGGACTGTACCCGAGTGCCCGCAGGCACAGACATAGTCCACGGTTTCGGCATCCGGGTCAAAGCCTGTAACCTTCGTGGTGGTTATTTTTCCGCATTCGTTACAGCGCGGGTTGAAGGGGCTCCATTCTTCTGCTACGGTTTTGCCTGAGACCTCTTCAAGGATCTTTGCAATTTCATTTCTTTTTACAAGGGCTGTCTTTATCGCTTCTGTATACATTCCTGCCCTGTACATTTCGTCCGCCCTGTAAACCTCAGGGTTGATGCCCAGGCGCCTTAGAGCTTCAAGGAAGGGTTTCAGGAAGTGCTCGGAATAGTTTGCACACTCCCCGCAGGGGCATGGAACCTCAGAAATGGGTTTTCCAACATGTTCGGCATAACTCTCCGGAAGGAAAGGATAAACCTTACGCAGGGGATCGAAATTGTCAGCAATATAGATAAAGCGGGCATCTGCGCCTCTGTCAAGAAGAGCCCGATAAGCAGCATCGGCAGTCACTACCTCTCTCATATTGCCTATATGGATATGCCCTGAGGGAGTAATTCCAGTGGCTACAAGGTGTTTGCCACTCTTATTTAGCACGTCTTCGGCTATGACGTCTGCCCAGTGAATTGTGTCAGCCATATTTATCACCAGAATTTGATAGCTGTAGAGTCAGGTATGAAAACAAAAATCAGGATCTGTTCATGCATATATCTACAGGAGGTTTCCTGCATAATTATCGTGTCGACTAATAAACTTTGGGCTGGAAAAATGAAAAACCCTTCACAGCCTGATCCTTACCTCACCGTAATACTGAAACAGGAAAAACAGTAAGTGAAAAAAGAAAGAACGAGAAAGGAAAACAAGAGAGAAATGGTTCAGGAAAAAAGAAAAAAAGAAAAAAAAGTAATGGAGGTTCAAAGGCAAATTTCACAGGAGTCTGCAGAATTACAGAGATTTAAAATGGCGCTTTTGAAGCAAATCAAGTAAATTTGATTTACCAATAAATAAAAGCACGTATAAATATATAAATTTATCGTATTGAGTCGATTACCTCCGTAAGAAAGTAGAATAAGGAGAACAACTTTGCTGAAAACAACCTTCGTAGAGTCGATAATATAATAAATCCTGATATGAAGGAAAAAGTGTGGATTAATGGAAGAAAAAGGAAAATGACTGCAAAAAAATAAAATGTTTGAAATATGAAGATCAATCAAAAAAGAGCATATTTAAAAAACAGGGGATAAAAAGAGCATGTGTATAAAACAGGGAATAAAGAGAACTTTATAAAAAGTTCTCAGCCCGAAAAAAATAGTTAACTCCACCTGGAAATTTTTCGTTTTCAGCGATCATCGTCATCTGCAGGTTCATAGTTCCACTGAAGAACTGTTCCGGTGACGGCGTCAATTTCAAATTCGTATTCTGTGTTGTTAAAAAGGATAGAACCTTCATATACTGGCTTTCCATCTTCAGAATCCAGATAAAGCCGGATATCAGACTCCGTTGCTCCTGAAACTTTTGCAAGTGCTATGGACTTTGCTTTTTCTTCCCCGATATAAGTATTATTGCCGGCTGACTGTGCGCTATCGGATCTCGAATAGTTTTCCGCATCAGAGTCATAGCTTACAATGTCTCCAGTAAGCGCGTCGATATCATAATCATATTCTGTGTTACCACGGTAAAACTCGATTTCATATTCCTGTCTACCGTCATCGGTTTCAAGCCATGATTTAACAAAGGTAACATCAGTTTCTTCAAGTCCGGCATGAGCAAGTGCGATTTCCTTTGCCCTATCCAGAGTAATAACATCCTCGCTGGCAGCAGTTTCATTTTCAGGGGAGATTGCAGAATCTGCAGAAGATACCTCCTCGGAGGGCTCTGCTTCATCAGCAGGAATGGATGATGCATCTTCCGTGTCCGTACAGCCAGTAACACTGATTGCTAATATACTGATAATTATTATTGTAAATAGTAATTTTCTCACAGTAAATGCCTCTTATGTGATTTTATTTAGTGTTAAGGGTAATTTTAGTCTTAGAAATATAAAGGTGTTACTATTTAGATCTGACTTGAACATCAAGGTCAAAAGCTACCAGATGAAATATGTAAAACATAAAAGATAAAAAGAGGTCTTCCTCAATATAGAAAAAAGTATCAGGGAGCTTCTGTTCGATTCAGTTTGAAAGCAAGAAGAATAGCTTATTCCAGCCTGAAAAACAGGGAGAAAAGAGATTCGATCCTGAACGCAATAAGGCCTAAAAAATAAAAAGCAGCAGAAATACACTATGATTAATCAGAAAATTATTTTTCAAACATGCAGCCGATTAAATCATCTTTATTCAAGACCTTTGTGTTTATCTCTATTCTTACACACATTCTCCCTGCTGCTTTTTAATGAAGGAGGCAGGCATATACCCTTAACTAAAAGTTATACCTGGGACTCCTTCAAAGGTCTGTTCTTGAATTTTTTTAATCAACCGTTTTTTAATCAACCGTTTTTTAATCAACCGTTTTTTAATCAACCGTTTTTTAATCAACTGTTTTTAAATTGACCGTTTTACTGAGCGTTTTTAATTGATCTATTCTTTACCGGGTCTGTTTCCTGAAGAGATTGCAGGAATTTATCTTTACATCGAGTAGTTTCTCGATATTCATTTTAGCGGCAATTCCCTTTGCAGCACCAGGCACTGAAGTGATCACGCCTATGTCGAGTTCCTCACGGAGTTCGCGCATAACGTATTCATCCGCCAGGTCCATGGTTTCTACATTTAGCTTCTTTGCAACGTATTCCTTTGCCTCTTTAATCTTCATGTTCTTTGAGAACTGCATCCTTGCAACAAGGTCTCCTGCTGCTCTCATTCCTGTCATGCCTGAGGCCATTATGTGGGAGATCGGCATACCCAGAGGGTCGCCGACCCCGATCTATATGCCGTCTACGCCTGCAATCTCGACCATTGCCTTGCTTGCCCTTGTAACGGCATCAATCGGAGGAGTCTCAAGCATGGGAATTCCGCCGACGCCCATGCCCATGTCAACATGGCAGGGAATTGAAGAAGCCTGAACTGCTGCTTTCATAAAGTTGACAGCGCGTGCAAGGTTCCATGGAGAGGTCTTGCTTGTGTTGGTGTTGCACACAGGCCCGAAAACGTTTGCACCTGCTTTTGCAATAAGAGGAGCCTGCTGGTGTGGCCAGAGCCCTGCAAGTGTAACCCCGTCATACTGGAGGTTACCGTGCATACCAAGTACGCATTCGCCAGCCATGCCTGCTTCAATATACATGTCAGGGAACTCCTTTCTAAGAGCTTCGATTGCATGGAGGGTGCCGTACATGTCAGCATCGCCTGCGGCAGCGGTGGTGTCAAAGTTAACGCCGTCTGCTCCCGAGGCAAAGAGTTTCTGCATAACCCAGACCGTGTCCCTTGTAAGGTGCGCGGCTGCATGTTCCATGGAGTCCCAGGCTTCCTGGATCTTGAAAGCCTTCATGAGGTCTCCGGGGTTTTCGAAGGGTCCGTCAGGAGTGTAGTACAGCCCCATGTTCGGCATTGCACCGTAAAAGAGAGGGATGATCATGTTCTGCTGGCAGACTTCCATTGCCTGGCACTCGTTTGCTACGACAGGCTTTACAGGCTTGTAGCTGTAGTCGATGTGACCCAGTTCCATTGTGTCGGCGCCAAATGCCCTTTCGTGCATCATGCACCCGACAAGACGGCTGGAAGGTATACCAACACCGCTGTTGCCCTGGTCACCGTCAAGCCTTAATGTGCCTATGTCGTGTGTGACAGGGACTTCCATGCCCTGCTCGACACTGACGGCTTTGCCGGGCATCATCAAAATTTCTGCAAGCTTGTCGATTTCATCGCCGCTGAGGTCGGGAATTTCACCGAGGTCAGAGGCATTCGCCATTCCTGCCTCAAGCTCCTCTATGATCTTGTCCTTAGTAAGGAAGATCCGTTTCCCGTCTCCCATCCTTAAAGCATATTCGGTTGCCATTTTTATTCTCCACTTATATTGCTTTAGTATTAGATCTGAAAGCTGTATTCCTGGTTCAGAATTTGGACACGAAAGTCCTTGCCTGCCACAGGGCAATCACTGCCAGGATGAGGATAAAGACCATCCACATAATATCCCCAGCCGGTATGAAAGAATTTGCCCAGTAAGCGTTGTAAGCTTCAAGAGCTGCTGCTGTTTGTACCATTTTCTAACCTCCTTGAGATTATGCATACCTCATGCAGGCGTCGGAACCTCGGACTTTTCCGAAATCTGTGATCACATATTTGTGCAGGAGGAAGCCTTTTTTGTAAGTTCCTGCCTCATCGACTTTCTGCTCGATATCTTTCAGCATCCCTCCAGATGCAAGTTCAATGATATCAAAGTTGATGCTGTCCCTTCCGTATGCACTGTTCATATTGTACTCATCCTGGATCTTTGAGACAATCTCGTAGTTCCAGTACTCTTTTCCATCCAGGAAAAGCTCCAGAATTCTGAACTTAATAGGCCTGTTTCCCATCTCATTCACCTCTCAGAGTTTCAAGTGCGCTTGCATCTTCAGTGAACATAATGAAACTGCCAGCAATACAGAGGGCACCTCCGACAAGAATCGTCCACTGAGGAACTTCCCCGAAGAAGAGGAAAATGAATATGATCGCACAGAACCCGTATAAGTTTCCTATACCCTGTCCTCTTCCAACCCCTATTAGAGGGAAAGATTTGTACCAGGTAACGTAACAGAAACCAAATGTGATTCCCGCAAAGACCAGGACCAGCAGAGTCAGAGGCTCAAAAGCCTGGAATGCAAAGGAGTACATTGGGAAGCCAACGATTGCCAGAATCGGCACAATAATGATCCACCAGATGATGTTCTCTCCAAGGAAACGCAGTGTCAGGCCGGCGTCCGGTTCTGCTATATCCAGACCTTTGCCTGCGATAGCGCCTTCAATTCCCCAGCCGGCTGCAGCCATTAAACCTCCAAGGTATCCTATCCACTGGATGTTACCTGAAGAAAGCTCTGTCAGGAGTCCACCACCATAAATAGAGATTCCTCCGAGAACAATGACAGCGATACCGATTGCTGCTCTCTTTGAAATCTTTTCTCCATACCAGTAATAAGCAAGAATAGAGCCCACTACAGGATAAAGAAGACCGGCAACAGCTGCAAATGCTCCACCTATAAAGCCCATAGCAATGAAAGAACCTAGAATTGCCATTGGACCTCCGAATATTGAGGCAAGGAAGAACCATTTGGAGCAGGGTTGGAATTCTTTAAGAGTTCTGCCGAGTTCTCCATATTTGCCAAGCACTCCGTTCCAGAGCATAAGTGCGAGCATGACAGTGAGCGCGTTGAAAGCAGTAATCAACACAGCAGTTACAACCAGGGATACGCCATCTCCGTTTGTTGCGGCAATAGCGCCGTACATTTCATCAAACGGATTAAGCACCCAGACAACAGTTCCCGGGAGATACCAGATTCCCCAGAATACAGCACAGAAAAGGGCCCACATATACCCTTTACTGATTTTTCGTTTACTTTCCTGTTTTTTTAAGGCTTTTAAATCCACGGAAAATCCCTCCATTTTTCAGAGTCACTGTAGAATTCCCTCAGGGAAGAGTCCGTCTCAACCCTATTCTACAGCCTGAAAGCACAGTTTGCGAACCTTCTATCGGGCATTCATATCTCAGGGGATTATGGTTACTTTCCGATTAAATTCAGATGATATTGTTTCATGAAAACTGTACATATATTAAAAGACAGTTTATAATTACTGTATTTATTCCCTCATTTTATCCTGGTTAACTGGAGTAAGCAGGCTCTCTGAAAATTGCATCAATTTCCCATTTTTAGACAATTTTCAGAAGCCTTAAGATTCGCCAGAGAGTGATGCTGAGCAGGTGTACTGCACAGCTTTTTCTATGCTTATTGGGTTCCCGTGAGCTATAACCAGATCCGCGAATTATGAATGGGTGCAGATCCTGCCTATGCCGTCAACTACAGGTTTCGCAGCAACTGTACAAAATAAAGCTGAACAGAAAATGCATTAGACAAAATCTCCTGCATTTTCTGCTTATTGAGCCTTTAGAGTAAGGCTGCTTTTACCTTGCTGACGACATCTGTGGCACTTTCCCCATAGATGTCTGCGCCGATCTTGTCAGCCCAGTCCTGAGTAACGGGGGCGCCACCGACCATGGTCTTGACCTGGCCGCGGATACCTGCTTCTTTAAGCTGTTCCTCGATCTGGATCTGGTTGACCATGGTTGTGGTCATAAGGGCGGAGGATGCGATTATCTGTGGTTTGATTTCCTTTGCCTTTTCAACGAAGGTTTTTATCGGGACATCTCTTCCGAGGTCCACAACTTTAAAGCCTGCAATATTCAGCATGGAGGCAACAATGTCTTTTCCAATGGAGTGGATATCGCCTTCGATGGTCCCGATGACAATGGTTCCGAGGCTCTTGGTCTGAGACTTGCGCTTTTCCATTTCCGGCTTAATTACCTCTATGCCTGCATTCATTGCTTCTGCGGCTGCAAGCACGTGAGGGAGGAAAAGGGTACCCTGTTCGAACTGTTCGCCGACTTCCTGCATACCAGCAGTAAAGCCTTTCTCAATGAGTTCTACCGGGTCGATCCCTGCAGCGAGAGCTTCTGCTGCGACTTCTGCTGCAAGTTCATCATCAAAATCAGTGATTGCGTCTTTTGCTTTTGCAATTATTTCTTCTTTGTTTGCCATTTTTAGATCTCCTGAATAACCTGGTATAATTACATGCCTCTGAAAGCTTTGTCAGCTTTGTCCACAACAGCTTTCATGTCCTTGAGGATGTCTGCATCGATCGGTTTAACTACGTGGTTTTTAAGGACATCCACAACTTTTTCGTGTGCAGCGGCTGCAAGGTCCTTTGAGCCGGCTGCTGCCCAGTCTCCGAACATGCGCCTGTCAATGAGCATAGGGTCAGAGGGGTAGTTCACAAGCTGCCTGGTCTGTTTGAGTGCAAGGAAGTTGTTTCCGATTCCTACTTTCTGGATGGACTCAACTGCGAGGGTTTCCTCATTAACAGGGACTCCCTGCAGGGCTTTTTTGGTCATCTTGATGATATCGTTGTCAATAACGAGCTGTTCCATTGAGAAAGTCATACCGAGCTCAAGCATTCCGGCACCGTACAGGGTGTTTGCACCTGCAAGAGCTGGAAGGAGACAGGTCATTGTCTTTTCGTGTCCTGCCTGGTTGTCCGGGATCTTTGCATCAGACTAGGTGCCTGCCACGAAAGCGGGGAGGCCATAGAACTGGGCGAGTTTTGCGACGGATGCGCTGATCAGGCCGAGTTCGGGAGATCCAACGGGAGCAGTGCCCTTCTTCAGGTCAAAGGTTGTTGTTGAGCTTCCATACCAGACTTTGGCTCCTGGAACAGTAAGCTGGGCAAGGGTGATACCTGCGAGAACTTCTGCGTTGTGAGTTACAAGGGTCCCTGCGAGGTATACAGGAGAAGAACCGCCTGACATTGCCATACTGAGGACGTTTACAGGCATTCCGAAACGTGCACCTTTGATAATGACCTGGCAGGCATTGACACTGAGTTCAAGCGGGCTGGTCGGGCAGAGGAGCATGGAGAAGATTGGTTTTTTCCTTGCTTCTTCTTCGTCTCCGCCGTAGTAGGCATTCACGATGTCACGGTAGTATTCGACATTCTCACCCACAGGGTCAATGTGGTGGAAGTGCTTTGCAGTGTTTGTAAGCGGGGTGAAGGTCTCGTGGACGTCCTGTGCACCCTGACCTGCAATATCCCTGGCGGAAACCGGAAGGGAGAAGTAGTCGATATTTTCTGCCCAGTCACAGAGCTTTGCAATGTCTGCAATGTCCTGTTCTACGGAATCTACAGTTACGTATTTTCCGTCCTGGTACTTGCACATCTTAACACCGGTACCGAAGCAGGTCCAGTGAACTTTGCCCCCGGATTCCTGGACGGTGTTGTATTTTTTGTCGCGTCCCCAGAGGACAAACCTGGAGGGAGCGAGCTGGAGAGCTCTTCTTACAAGATATTCAGGAATTTTTACGACATTGGTCTGTTCGTTAACTTCACAGCCATTTTCCTTGAAGATCTGTCTTGCCTCGGGATCAGAGACCTGGATACCCGGGTCCATCAGAACTTCCATGGTGGCATAGTGAATTGCTTTGAGTTCATCAGTGGTAAAAAGGTTTAATTCTACACCGTTAAGTGCATTGAATCCTGCAACTGCATTACATTTTGCCATTTTTATAACCTCCGAATAAGAATGATTTAAGCCAGAAGCTCTTTTGCCTTTGTGACGGCTTCACTTGCGTTTTCTGCATAACAGTCTGCCCCGATCTTGTCAGCCCATGCCTGGGTTGCGGGTGCACCGCCGATCATGACCTTTACTTTGTCTCTCAGCCCTTCTTCTTTGAGAAGTTCTATAACATCTCTCTGTCCGGGGAGGGTTGTGGTCATAAGAGCAGAAAGTCCAATCATGTCAGCATTGACTTCTTTTGCTTTCTCGATAAAGTTCCTGATCGGGACATCACGACCGATGTCATGCACTTCAAAACCGGCTGACTGGAGCATTGTGGACACAATAGATTTACCGATGTCATGGACATCGCCTTCTACGGTTCCGTTGACAATAACACCCATTTTTGAGCTCGCAGAGCCTTCAGGCATAAGATCTTTAAGGGCGTTTACTCCTGCAGTCATCGCGTCGGCAGCCATCATTACGTGGGGTAAGAAAAGTTTGCCTCTTTCAAAGCGGACCCCAACTTCATTCATGCCTGCTGCAAGTCCGTTTTCAATTATTTCGGAAGGGTCTAATTCTCCTTTTGCCTTTTCAACGGCAGCGAGTACCGCATCCTTCTTACAGGTGATTACTGCATCTGCAAGTTCCTGAAGCAGTTCTTCTTTGCTAATATTGCATCCTCCATTCTAATTTTTAAACATTGGAGACTTCTACCAACTATCACGAATAATCATGATGATTGGGATGCTAGCTCACGCTCTTCGAGTCATGAGATGCACGAAAAGTAACTTATGATGTCAGGGTGGGAAGCCAGGATCACCACAAGCAAAACTGCAAAATCATGAATTCTTCATGATTGCTTACTGGGGTTCATGAGAATTTAGCAGAGGGAACATTTTGGTGCCATTTTAAATCCCGTCTGTTAACTCATCTTCACAGATGTCTCCAGATTAAACTGCGCTTTACTGGTATAAATATTTTGTTAAAAAAGACGACAGAAAACAGAGGGTTCTATAAATAGTTTTTGGTTTAAATATTTTGAATAGAGTAAATGGAGAAGAAAAGAAGAGGGTAAACGAAAAAATATAAATACTAAATACTAAAGATGTCCTTTTACAGGCACATGGTGAGAGAAAAAATAACCACATCATTTCAAGAGATTAAAGAGACTGAAATAGATATAATTTTTGGCACATAATAGGCAAGAGAATAAATTAAGTCGCATGAAGCTGTTTATTATTCAAACTTCAAACCGGGGATTATATTGAGGATCAATAATTAATTTTTATGGGCACAATTTTTTATACATTCCTGAGCCTGAACAAATTCCGGATAAAAAACAGGAAAAAAACGAAAATATTATATATGAGATTTTTTACCGGGAAAGACATTAAGCAGGATCTCTACAGGGGAAAGAAAAAAAGCAATCTAAAAAACAGGAAATCAAGGAAAGCAAACAACATTAAAATTATATTAAAGAAAATCCAGTAAATAGTTAATAGAATACGATAAATAGAATACGATAATTTGAAATTCGTGGAGCGGAATGCAAAAAACAAAAGAAAGGTAAAAAAGGATAAAGATTTCATGTAAGGGCAAAAAGAGGTTAGGACCCCATATTTATGAAAGGTCCGGTTCTTTGTATCCCGGAACACATAAATTGTAAGCCCTGTTTACAAGCTCTATCATTCTCCGGTCTTCTCTTTCTATTTTTATTCCGCAAGCAAGGGCAAGATACTCAGCAAGATCAAAGATCTTTATTTTCTCATTTTTTCCGGCTTCGGCAAGGTTCTGCATACAGCCGCCGCAGTTTGTTATAATCGCGTCGCAGCCCAGTTTTTCAGCAGCCCGGAACCTGTCAGAAGCTACGGAAATAGATTCTGAAGGATAATTTACCCTTACTCCTCCCCCGAAGCCACAGCAAGCCGAACCTTCCGGAGTTTTATTTGCCAGCCCTGTCCCCGGAATCTTTTCAAGCACATCCCTTGCTTCCGTGTAGACTCCCATCCCTCTTGTCAGGTGGCATGGGTCATGGTAAAAAACCCGGAATTTAAGAGCGTTTTCCGGAGTAAGCCTGCCTTCTTTTAAAAGCCGGTCAAGGTACTGAGAGACCTGCAGAACTTCAAAGTCCAGTTTTCCAAACATGCGTGGATAAATATCTTTAAAAGCTTTGAAACACCCGGGGCAGGCAGTGATAAGGACTTTTGCCCCTCTTTTCCTGATTTCGTCAATATTTTTCTGCCCATGCTTGCAGATAGGGCCCTGGTCTCCTGCACCTGCGGATACAGCCCCGCAGCAGTATTCAAGACCGCTCAGGACAGTATAATCAACCCCGGCTTTTTCCAGAAGAGCCACAGAAGCCTGAGCCATTACTTTGTTGATATAGGTGCCAGCGCAGCCCGGAAAATATACCACCGATCCGGGCCTGTCTATATACTCCGGGATCTCATCCATTTCAGAAATTTTTTTGAATAGGTTATTCTCAGACTCGGGATCCACCATGGTCTGCCTCTCAGAAAGGCCGTTTTCATTTATCCATTTCTGTCGGGAAGGAGATATCAGAGGCTTGATCCCGAGGTTTTCAGGGCAGGCAGAAATGCAGAGCCCGCATGTAAGGCAGCGCAGCAGGGACTCGGAATCGATATTTGATGATCCATCAAGATACCCGTAAAGCCGGTCAAGCACACCAAGGTCTTCATACCGGGAGCAGACCTCGAGACACTGCCCGCATCTCGTACATTTTTCCCTGTGTTCTTCTACTATATTCATATTTTAACTCCATATCATTTTAAACTCATGCGACTTTATTCTCATATCGATCCTTAAAACCTCTTTCTGAAGAATTCTACCCCTGCAGGTCATTGAACCGGAAAAGCCTCCTTTAAAAAGTATGGGGGGCTCTCTATGAAAGCTGGAAACCTGAAATCGGAGATCTTTCAAAAGAAGATAAGACTATATCCATAGATGCAGTATCAATATCCAGATAAAGGAAGGGATTGAAATATTTGATGATTTAAAAAACAGTGCGAGAAAACTGGTAATTCCATTAGCCCGTTCAATACCTCTCTCCCCGAACACCCTTACCCTGCTCGGCTTTGCGGTAAGTGTGGCTGCCGGAGCTGCATTTGTCCTTGGCAAACCCTTTGAGGGTGGTCTCCTTATCCTCCTCAGCGGAGTTTTCGATGTCCTTGACGGAGGAGTCGCAAGAGCAAAAGGAAGGATCACCCCTTTCGGAGGCGTGCTTGACTCGGTATGCGACCGTTACTCAGACGGGCTCATGTTTCTCGGGATAATGGCAGGAGCAATAAACGGGAAGCTTACGGTTCTCCCTATCATGGGGATTGAAGGCTGGCTCTGGTCAGGCTATGCCCTTATCGGTTCTTTTCTCGTAAGCTACACACGCGCCCGCGCAGAGTCCGCAGGCTGCAGGAAGTTATCTGTAGGAATTGCCGAACGCACGGAAAGGATGCTTATCCTGGCTTTCGGAGCCCTTACAGGATTCCTCGGCTGGGCGCTTGTCCTGATAGCGGTATTTTCACATATCACCATGATCCAGAGGGTCCTGAGAGCAAAAAGCATACTGAACAATCCGTCTGAGCCCGGCATCCAGAAACCGTAACCGGAAATCCCGTAAAAGCCGTACGAAAAAGAAACAGGGACTGCAATCGAAAAAGAATAAAGAAAAGATGCTGGCTATTCTCTACCGATACGCATTTATACTACATGTTTAATTACAATAGTTGGTTGATGGCGAGCAAGGAAAACCCTTTGCCATCGAAGAAATAGATCTGCTCTGCGGGGCCGTAGGGTAGCTTGGTCCATCCTGCAAGACTGGGGGTCTTGCGACTTGAGTTCGAATCTCAACGGCCCCACCAGAATCACATTTTGATCAGGCTTTTTTATATGACCCGGTGCTTTCATGATCAGTGTTTTTACATGATTTCAGTGATTTTATATTCAGCGTTTTTACAATTGCCTTTTTTATGAAGAAATTCTGTTTTTCAGCTTATTTAATCGTTTTAGATTTTTTAAGGCTTCAATCACCTTTTTTTCCAAAAAAGGAAAGAAAAAAATGAAAAATCCAGGTTCAGAACTCTCAGATTCCTCTACGTTTGACACCTACATATTTTCATTTCATGATAAAAATCCCTCTTAATATACAGAGGCACCACAACCTGAGAAAAGATAGCAAACCATTTTTATAATGTAAACGCTGTTTACATGTCGGGTTAGTATGAGACTTCACTGGATTGATGCATTGAAAGGAATCGGGATTATGCTTGTGGTGTTTGCGCATCACAGTTTGCCGATAGCGCTTGATACCTATATATTTTCATTTCACATGCCGCTTTTCTTTTTCATTTCCGGGTTTCTGTTTAATTTCGGAAAATATGCTGAATCGGCTGGAAATTTTGTCAAATGGAGGTTCAGATCTCTTATTGTGCCTTACTTTTCTTTTGCTGTACTGACCTGTCTGTTTTACTTTTTGCTGGATACTGCATTCCAGCCAGGAGTCACAAACATTGAGTTTTTCCGGAACAGCGCTCTTTATGGGATCTATTCCATCGTATATGCACTGGGTCCCCTTGTGTCCTATAATCCGCCTCTCTGGTTTCTGACCTGCCTTTTCGTGACAGAGATCCTCTTTTACGGGCTTGCAAAAAACTATTACGGAAAGCCGGGAAAGATTGTATTCTGGCTTACTGCCGCCGGGGTGCTGGGGTATCTTTATTCAGTTCACGTGCCTTTCAGGCTTCCCTGGAATGCTGATGTTGCCCTCTCTGCAGTTGTATTTTACGGAGCCGGAAATCTATTCAGAAAATATACCGGACCTGAAAAACTTGCAGAACCGGCAACAGAGCCAAAATCAGGTAAGGAAATGGACTCAGGTTCAGCCAGAGAGTTGGATTTGAAAATAAGGAACAGCTTCATCAGGGTGGAGAAATTTTTACCTGGGATCTTTATCTTTTTGAATCTGCTTTATTTAGCTTACCTGCTGGAGTTCCCCACCTCAGACAAGGTAAATATGAATGTACTGAAATACGGGAACTTTTATTCTTATTACCTGCTTGCTTTCTCAGGTATCTTTGCCTTTGTTTATCTTTTCAAAAAAATTAATAGTTCCGGATTACTGGAATATTACGGGAGAAACAGCCTGATCGTACTCGCCCTTCACTTCCCTGTAAAGGATATCCTGACTAAACTGGCAATTCTCGGTTTCGGAGTCGAGCTTGAGTATTTCTATTACAATACCGCCTTTGCTCTAAGTCTGACAGTACTGAACCTTATCTTCCTGATACCTGTTATTTTCCTTATCAATAATTATTTCCCTTTCCTGATCGGGAGAAAGAAGGTTTCTGCGCTACCTGGGAAATTAAAGATTTGCTTCAGGGAGCCTGCAAATTAAAAAAGTTACGTTTTTAAGCAGTCTGGAAGAGAAGACTAAAAAATATGATTGAATGGATTGAATAGTTGAGAATATGTTAGCTGAAGCCAGGACAGGGTTTCCTTAAAGATTTTAAAGGATTAGAGCAATATATAAGAGAAAATATATATTAAAGTCAATTTTCCTCTTTCTCTCTTTCCCTTTTATACTTCTCTTTGATCTTCTCAATCATTTCCTCATTAGCCTCAATAACAAAAGCTCCAACATATCCACACTCCTTGCAGTGGTAGACCGCACCTGCATACCCTCCAACCTCATAGTATATATCCGAACTCCCACAGACAGGACAGACCTCAACTAACTTTTCGTGGTCCAGGGCAATTTCCTCCTTTGATAAGGCTTACAATACCGAATTGTTAAATTATATATAAGAAGCATGATTCAAGATAAAGGCATAGTATTTCTAACTGATATTAAAACAGATACCCATTTAATATTCAAACTAATATTCAAACTAATATTCAAACTGAAACTCAACTTATATCATCAAATTCTATTCAAACTTACATGCGGAAAAACCAGGTCGGTTGGTATGGATAGATATCTGCCCATTCACTCCCGTTCACTCCCGTTCCAGATACGTAAATGCTTTCCAGATTCAAATGCTGAAATTCAGCATTTGTTATTAAAGGCATATTATTCAAAGCCTGTTATTCAAGATTTGAATTCAAAGCCTGTTATTCAAGAGTTATAGATTCAAGGTTTACAGTGAGTAAAAAATGACTGAAATGATGACCCCTGCAATGCGCCAGTACTATGAAGCCAAGCAGGCATACCCTGACACCCTTATCTTCTTCCGGATGGGAGACTTTTACGAATCCTTTGGAGAAGACGCAAAAACCATTGCAAAAGAGCTCGAAATCACGTTAACAGCCAGGGGCAAGGACAGGTCAGGGGAGAGGATGCCTCTTGCAGGCATTCCTTACCATGCCATTGATACATACCTTCCAAGGCTGATAAACAAAGGATACAAGGTAGCCATCTGTGAACAGCTCGAAGACCCGAAGCAGGCAAAAGGAGTTGTAAAGAGAGGCGTTGTCAGGGTGGTAACCCCGGGGACAGCAATAGACTCATCCATGTTCCCGGATGCGTCAAATAACTACCTTATGGCAGTTGCAGGGAAAGAAGTCGGAAAGTCCGGAAAAAGCGGAGAAAAGGAAATGGAATTCGGGCTCTCATTCCTCGACATTTCAACAGGGGAGTTCCTTACAACCCAGTTTATGGATTCCGGAAGCTTTGATAAATTACTCAGCGAACTTGCCCGAATGAAGCCTGCGGAATGCATCCTGCCCCCGACCCTGTACGGGAATTCGGTACTTGTTAACAGGTTAAGGGAACAGACAATAGTCCAGGAATTTGCCCCGGAAATCTCTGGGATAGAAGAAGCCGGGGAAAAACTGAAAATTCATTTCAGGGTTTCAACCCTCGAGGGCATGGGCTGTGAAAAACTGGAATTCGGAGTCTATTCCGCATGGTCTGCCCTTGAATATGCAAAAACGACCCAGATGAGAGACCTTGCTCATATCAATACCCTCAGGACCTATTCAAACACCGAATTCATGGTCCTCGACTCTGTCACCCTCCGCAACCTCGAAATCGTGAAAAACGTGCGGGATGAAGGGGACCATAACTCCCTTTACAGGACTTTGAGCTTTACAAAGACGCCAATGGGGAGCAGAATTCTGAAAAAATGGCTCTTAAAGCCGCTCCTTTCCGTAGAACAGATAAACCACAGGCTGGACGCAGTAGAAGAGCTGGCAGGAAACCCTCTGCTCCGCTATGATATTCGGGACTGGCTTTCGGAGGTAAGGGATATTGAACGCCTCGTAGGCAGAATAGTGTACGGAAACGCCAATGCAAGGGACCTCGTAGCCCTGAAAAAGTCCCTTGATGCCGTACCCTCTATCCGGGACTGCCTTCTGGAAAAAGCCGGAGCAGAGATGTTAAAAGGGATTGCTGAAGGTCTCGCATCATTTTCAGAAATTGAAGAACTGGCCAAAATGATTGGAAATGCAATTGTTGAAGAGCCTCCCGTAAGCGTCCGCGAAGGCGGGATGATAAAATCCGGGTTCAGCGAGGAACTTGACGAGCTAAGAGACATTTCAAGTAACAGCAAGCAGTGGATTGCAGCCTTCCAGCAGAAAGAAAAGGACAGGACAGGGATCAAGTCCCTGAAAATCGGATACAATAAGGTCTTCGGGTATTATATCGAGGTTACCAATGCAAACAGCAGCCAGGTACCTGATGACTATATAAGAAAGCAGACAATGGCAAATGCCGAGCGTTTCTTTACGCCTGAGCTTAAAGAAAAAGAAAGCCTGATCCTGACAGCAAACGATAAAGCCGTGGCTCTTGAGTACGAAATTTTCACAGAAATCACAGAGACCCTTTCAGCCCATTCAAAGGAGCTTCAGGAAACAGCAGAAAGGATAGGCGTACTTGATGTCCTTGCAGACCTTGCCGAAGTTGCGGAAAATAATAATTATACACGCCCTCAGCTCACAGAAGACTGCAAGATTCTTATCCGGGACGGCAGGCATCCAGTAGTCGAAAGTACGGTATCCGGAGGTTTTGTCCCGAATGATACGGAAATGGACTGCAAGGAGAACCAGTTTTTGCTGGTTACAGGCCCCAATATGGCAGGGAAATCAACCTATATGCGCCAGACAGCCCTTATTGCAATTATGGCTCAGGCAGGCTCTTTTGTCCCGGCTTCCTATGCTTCCATAGGTGTCATCGACCAGGTTTTTACAAGGATAGGGGCTTTTGACGACCTTGCAAGCGGACAGAGCACTTTTATGGTTGAGATGGTGGAACTGGCAAATATCCTGAACAATGCAAGCCCGAAAAGCCTTGTGCTGCTTGACGAAATAGGCAGGGGAACGAGCACCTATGACGGGTACAGCATTGCAAAAGCGGTTGTTGAGTTCCTGCACAACAGGGGAAAGGTAGGCATAAGGGCTCTTTTTGCGACCCATTACCATCAGCTCACATCACTTGAAGAGAAATTAAAAAGGGTAAAAAATTATCATATTGCAGTAAAAGAAGAAGGACACGAGCTGGTTTTTCTGAGGAAAATCGTGCCGGGGGCAACCGACAGGAGTTACGGGATACATGTTGCAAGGCTTGCCGGAGTCCCGGAAAGGGTAATCGAAAGGGCAAATGAGATCCTCAGGGAACTCGAAAGGGAAAGCGTACTCGAAGAATCCGAAGACTGTGAAAACGGGAAAAAAAGAAAAGGCAAAGCGACCACCCGTTATACTCAGATGCTCCTTTTTGACCCCGGGAGCAGAAGCGGGAATTCGGAAGTAAAAAGAGGATTAAGCCCTGTAGAAGCAGCCCTGAAAAAGATGAATGTGGATGAAATGACCCCGATAGAAGCCATGAATAAACTTCATGAGCTGAAAAAGCTGCTTGGTTGAAAGAAATAGATAGAGAAAAACGGTTGAAATAAAAGAAATAGATAGAAAAAACCGGTTGAAATAAGAGAAATAGGTATAAAAAATTAGGATGAAATAAAAAATTAGATAGAATAAAATTTGGAAGGACAGATGAAAGAGCAGGTTGAAGATATACCGGAAGAGAAAACAGGAAAGCAAGCTGAAAAAAAGCTTGAAGAAGAGATGGAAAAGAAGATGGATATGCAGGGAAATAAAATCCGGATTCTTGATAAGGACACGATAAATAAGATTGCAGCCGGAGAAGTAATAGAACGACCGGCATCCGTTGTAAAGGAACTTGTGGATAACTCAATAGATGCCGGAGCAACAGAAATCCGAATCGAAGTCGAGAAGGGAGGAAAACGTTCCATCCTTATCAGGGACAATGGCTGTGGCATGAGCAGAGCCGATGCCCTCCTTGCATATAAAAAACATGCAACAAGCAAACTCACAAAGATAGAAGACCTGGATAAAATTTCTACAATGGGTTTCAGGGGAGAAGCTCTTGCCTCCATAACCGCCATTGCAAAGGTGGAAATCCTTACACGCCCTCCGGAAGAGATTGCAGGCACAAAAGTTGTAATCCATGGAGGAAATGTAGAGGAAATTTCTGATGCGGGCACGGCTCCGGGGACGTCAGTACATGTAAAAGACCTCTTCTATAATACACCTGCAAGGCGCAAGTACCTGAAAACCGACCGTACGGAACTTGCCCATATCACTGATACCGTCATGAGACTTGCGCTGGCAAATCCGGGGATTTCCTTTACCCTGCTTAACGAAGGAAAGCCAGTTCTTAGGAATACGGGGTCAAGTGACCTTTTTAACAGTATGGTAAACCTTCTGGGACCCGATACCGCACGCTCGATGCTTCCTCTTAATTACGGGACAGAAGAATTTGATATCAGGGGCTATGTCTCAAAGCCCGAACTTAACAGGGGAGATAGCGACCAGCTCTTTCTTTTTGTAAATACCCGCCCTGTAACCTCAAGCACGATCAATAAAGCTGTCCGCGAAGGGTATTACACAAAAATGCCCAAAGGCCGTTATCCTGTAGCTGTGCTCGCCCTTACCCTCGATCCGGGAGAAGTGGATGTAAACGTCCATCCGCGCAAAGCTGAAGTCCGTTTCAGCCGCGAAAAGGAGGTAGGGGACGCTGTAATCAGTGCGGTTGAAAAGGTACTTTCGGAACATGGCCTGGCCCCTGAGATAAGGGGAAAAGAAGCAAAAAGGTTACAGAAAACCTTTGATTCCCCGGAATCACCAAAAATTCAGATACCGGATACCAGCAAAGTAGTTCCTGAGAGAGAAAACGCAGAGGTAACCGGAAAAACAGCCGGAAAAGAAATAGAAAGCGAGCCTGGCGTTTTAACGGTTTCAGAGGAAAAAAAGGTTCTGGAAGGCGGGAATAGAGTCCTGAGAGATAAGCCCGGTGCTTATACCTATCCTGTAAAGGATACGGAGAGGAGGCTGAAGAAATCCGAGCGCCTCCTTGAGTTTTCAGGAGAGGGTGAGGAGAAGAAGGCTGTAGAGAATAAAGAAGGGAAAACGGAAGAAAAAAAGCTACCATCAGAGATACAGCCGGAAAGTAAAAAAGCAGAAGAAAAAATAGAAGAAAAAATAGAAGAAAAAATAGAAGAAAAAATAGAAGAAAAAAGTCAAACCCGGAAGCCGAAGCAAAAAGCAAATACTGACCTTCTTGAAGATCTGCGGGTTATAGGCCAGGTTTCCAGGATGTATATTCTTGCTGAAAAAGGTGAAGACCTTGTGATTATTGACCAGCACGCAGCCCACGAGCGCATCCTTTACGAGCAGGTCCTGAGAAGTAAAAAATCAAGGGTGCAGGAGCTGATTACGCCGGTGATGATAGAACTTACCCCGAAAGAAAAGGTTCTCATGGAGGAATACATACCCTACCTTGAGGAATACGGGTTTGGAATTTCGGAATTCGGGGATAATACCTATGTGGTTACCTTTGTACCCGAGGTTTTCGGACGTCTCGAGAATACCGATGTAATTCATGATGTTATAGCTGACCTGCTGGCTGAAGGAAAGGTCAAAAAAGAAACAGGAATATCGGAAAAAGTGAGCAAGACATTTGCCTGCAGGGCAGCAATTAAAGGTGGGGCAGCCTGCACCCCAGAGCAAATGGAAGATTTGATAGAGCAGCTCAAAACGGCTGAAGCCCCGTACTCCTGCCCGCATGGGAGACCAACTGTCATAACCATTACGAAAAGTCAACTTGACAGGATGTTTGCCAGAACTCTTTAAACAGCGTTAACTGAATAAAGAAGATCTTGAGAAAATCCGGAAAAAGCTGATAGCTCAGCAAAGAAATTATGATATGAAAAACGTAACTTTTCGATGAAATATATAGAAAGGATATCAGATATGGTTTAAGACGAAATCGAAAGAGTTTCCACTTAAAATATATCTTTATTTCCTATAGTTTTATATAATATAACTGAGATGTAGGTAAGTGTCAGACCAGTACTGACACCACAGGCATCATTCCATAAGGCTATTTTTCACACCCCAACCCCCAAACCCAACAAAGAATGGTCACCCCCATTCAAACCCCCAAGAGAATACCCCAACTTCCAGAAAAAACGAAAAACTCCATTCCTGGAATGATGCCGCTCTTTTCTATTATGTGTGTTTTTCCATCAGTTTCTGTGATTTTTCTGCAATCATTATGTGATGAGTTTATAACACTCTGTAAATATGTTATGAGATATTATAATTATTTTATAGGTCCCCATATTATTTTAAAAGATACTTTAAATTATTCTAATTGTCGTATTATTTATGTATTATTTTTGTGTTATTTTGCACAATACATGCATTTTCGGGAATAAGTTGTCTCAGTCGAACTTCTTTCTTCTAATTCTTATCCGGTTTTTCAGGTCAATACATTTATAATAAAAAACCTCCGAGTATTCTTCCATGATAGATCCTGTTAACAATTTCAAGATCCCTGAAGAATGGATTGCCCTTACAGGGCTGCCCAGGGAAGAGCTTGAAAAAAACGTGGCATCCGGTATGGTCGTGGTCCTGAGCGACGGTTCAGTACTTAAAAGAGGATACACCACAGGAACCACTGCCAGCGCTGCTGCAAAAGCAGCTGTCCTTTCCCTTAAGAAAAAGATTGACAGCGTATCCGTTCCCACCCCTGTCGGACTGAGAGCCCACCTTGAAGTCAGTGAGTCTTCCCCCGGGCGAGCAGTTGTAAAGAAGATCCTTAACGACCATGAATCCGATATTACACGTGGGCTTGAATTTGTTGGAGAAGCCAGGGAAGCCGAGGGGATTCACGTCCTCGGAGGAAAAGGCATAGGAGTCGTAAGAAGAGACGGCCTCCAGGTCCCGAAAGGAAAGCCAGCTATAAATCCGAAACCCATGGAACAGATAAGAGCAGCAGTAAAAGAAGCTGTAGAGGAACTGGGCCTGCAGGGAGCCGAAGTTACGATTTCAATTCCTGAGGGAGAACGGATAGGAAAAGAAACCCTGAACAGCAGGATAGGAGTCGAAGGCGGAATTTCTGTCCTCGGAAGCACAGGTTTTGTTGAACCCTGGAATGACCACCTAGGAGAAACGAGAGGAGACCTGATACGCTGCACGGACAAAGTTGTTCTGACCACAGGCAGGATAGGAATGCGGTATTCTCACATGCTTTTCCCTGAATATACGGTTGTTATGGTAGGGAGCAGGATCTCGGAAGGTCTCGATTATGCATCAGGCGACATCATTATTTGCGGGCTGCCAGGCCTTGTCCTTAAATGGGGAAACCCTGAGATGCTTGAGGGCAGCGGGTATGCGACCGTTGTTGAGATGCTTGAAAAGGCTCCGCAACACGAGCGCCTGAAAGAAGCTTTTGAAATGGCAGTCGAGAAAGGAAAAGGTGCAAGAATCGTTGTAATTGACAGGGACGGGTCCGTCCTTATGGACAGTAAAAGTGAAAGTTAATGCTAAATGTTAAAATACAAGGCAGGTAAAGGAGAAAAAGCCATGATAGTAGTAGGAGTTGGGGTCGGACCCGGCATGCTTACGGAAGAAGGAATAAGGGCAATAAAAAAGGCTTCGGCGGTTTACGGTGCAAAAAGGGCGATTGAACTTGCACAGGAATACATCACCTGCGAAGCAAAAACGATTAAAGATTACAAGTCTCTCCACCTCCTGCCCGCAGATGCAGTCATCCTGTCTACTGGAGACCCCATGTTTTCCGGTTTAGGGAAATTCGCAGGAGAAAACGATACTGTAATTCCGGGAATTTCTTCAATGCAGGCAGCCTGTGCCCGCACGAAAGTGAACCTTACTAACCTCTGTGCAATAACAGCCCACGGAAGGGATTTTGAACCTGCAAAAGCAGAATTGATCCAGGAATTAAGGAACGGAAGAAACATCTTCCTGCTGCCGGAAGAGAATTTCGGCTCCCTTGAGGTTGCAAAAATCCTTAAAGAGCTCGGGATAGAAGCCGAGCTTTATACTTGCGAAAACCTCGGCTATCCTGAAGAAAGGATTGCAAAGGGATCTCCTGACAACCCCCCGATCGCAGAAACCATTCTCTACGGGCTGCTCGTCGTGCAGAAAAGATAAAAAATGTAAAGGGAATGGGATAGGATATAAGGAAGTGGATTAAATAAAAGGAAATGGATAGAAATAAGGAAATAAATAAGAAATAAGGAAATGGAGAAGATTTCCGGTTAGCTTCCGATGAGATTAAAGACAGCATAAAAGATTAAATCTCCGAAAATGACTGCGGTTATGAAGCCTGCCGTGATTGAGAGCATGAAAGGCAGTCCCGGAGTAACCCAGATATCTTTTTCAATCAGACCTTTTTTTACGTATTCCTCAAGTTCAGGCTTCCGGTTTGCATCAAAATCAAGTCCGGACCGTGCAAATTTCCTGGTGACAGCCCCGTTTTCATCAAGCTCGAATTTTTCAAGCAGGCCCAGATGCTCCTTATTTTTCAGAGAGAAAACTTCAGTCCTGTACCCTATGAACATGTAAAGGGGATTTTTGAGCATTTGAGGCGAGAAGTGCAGAAGGTTGTAAAAAAACATCCCGAGTGGCACAAGGACAGTTATAAGAAGAGCGTTTTCCAGCACCGTGAAGGTAAAAAGCCCTATAGGAGGCAGCCCGAGCAGGGGATAGACTTTCCCCGAGAACAGAAATACCGGATAGAGAGGAAACAGAATGGAAAGCACTATCAGCCCTTTTGCGTCCCCTCCCCCGAAGGCTCCAAGCTGAAAAAGGATGTAAATTGAAATAAAAACAATAACGCTTGAAAGAATCAGAGATTTAACGTAAGGGAGCCCCCCGGTAAAAACTTCATAGATTACAAATACAGAACCCGATGCAAGCATGTATTTCCATACTTTATTTGAAACTCTGCGCTCCTTCAGGTCGGTGTAGCATCCGTAGAGTAAAAACGGCATGGTGAACAGGATTTTAAGGATTTCTATCATATAATCCAACAATTAAATTATTTCTATAGTTATAATCACTATTACTTTATTAGTTTTTTACTTTATCGCCTGAATGAAATTTCCCGGAACAGGTCTGGGAATTCCAGGCACAAACCGAAAAACGCCTGCCGGAAAAATACAAAAAGAACTGCAGAACAGGTCCGGCCAAGCCCAAAATAAGTCTGCAAGCGATAAGCTTATACATAAGAAGTTCTATTTTATGGTTGCTTAACCCATATTAGTTTTCGATTTAATTTCATGGGCTCGTGGTCTAGACGGTTATGACGTCGCCTTCACACGGCGGAGGTCCTGAGTTCGAATCTCAGCGGGCCCACATTTTTTGTTTCTATTTTCGAACTCGCTTATTCTTGATTTGATAGGTGCCATTACCTATGATGTTTTCTTTTCCAGTAACACCATAAAGTTTACAATCATTGTTAGGACAAGAAACATCAGCGAACTTTGGCTTTGCCCCTCTTTTTTTCCATTATCGAATATTATATCTCTTCTAGAACATAAGACTAACTAAATATAAATGGAGCACTTATAATCGTGCTTCATGTAAAATTGCATTTCTTTTAAAGTTTGCAAATATAATCATATCTCATTTGGATCCACTAAGGAACAAAACGTTAAAAAAATGCTATATTTTATGCAATATCTAAGAGGATTCTGTTGGAAAATCGCTACACGCAGTATTCGAGATTGTGCATAAAAATTTGTTAACCGACGACAAAAAGAATATAATTCAACTTTTACATGGACATGTGGACGGCATCTGCGTAAAATGTTTAAAGGATAATTTAAGAAAGGCCCTGTGACATATATATAAATTTTATAATATATATGGAATAAGAATTTCTAAAAGGACAGTTTAAAGGCTGTCCCTATGGCACCAGTGCCTCCTATTATTGTGATATCAAAAAAGCATAAAATATGCCACCCAGTTTTATCTTCAAATGATTTCATTATTTGTAAGTCAGCTCAAAGATGGCATCAGTCAACCATCGGCGGAAAGTAGGATGGATGAGATTATCATAAAAAGCAACGAGAAGTGCAGTGCACATTCGTTGCTTTAAAAGTAAATTATGATTGTTCTTGTGATGCCTCATTTTGTATTGTTTTATCATAACGGGAAGGGATTTCTTGTGCGAACGCTCTTTTAAACCTTTCCATCTTAGCTTGACGATCAGTTTGATCTTTAATTAAAAGATCTCCATAAACAGGTACAAGAAGGTGCCCTCCGAAATCACTAACCCTCGTGACAAACAAATAAGTTTCATCTGGCTCTAGTAGTTTGTCGTCTTTTGTAATAATTAAATATTGCTTTCCCTCTATATTTTCGTATCCTCCCTTTTGATTCACCGTAACTGTCCCAGTAAGATTTCCTTTTATGTTTTCCAAAACCTCAACGCTGAACTGTGTTTGTAGATATGGATCTGTTGTAGTACCTGTTTGGGCAATAACCTTACCAACGAACACATTATGCGCAATACCAACTAATTCCCTGTCGTCGGTAACATTAAATGAATATAAAGCCTCACTGTATGCGAATTCAGTCCCACCTTCATGTTCATTTGTTTGAGTGAGCCAAAAACCAGCACCAACCAAACCCGCCAATACAAAAAACGCAAAAACCATTTTAATTTTGCTCAACATATGTTACCACCTTCGTTAAGGATATAGTGTATTGTAATCCTGTATGTCATGTGTTCCTAATTCTGTTCTGCCAGAATAATCCGCATACATCACATTAGGAGAATAACTATGATCAAGGCCTAATGCATGGCCCAGTTCATGTAAAGCAACGTGTTTCTTTTGGTTAGCTGTGTACTGGCTCATTATATATTCGTTAAATCTAATTGTATCTCTGACAAGTGGATAATGATTGTACCACCCAGCCGCCATATCACCCGAATTATAATAATCACCATAAGTGAGATCTTCAACCGTCCAGGTAGTATCTGGTGCAATGTTGACTTTACCAAGGTCATTCCATTTACTAAATGAATGGCTTTGAGCTGTGGTATATTGCGTACTTCTGCCATAGCGAATTTCCATCCCATCTACGGCACTATAGCCCAGGAAGTGTGCACTTGCAACCGGCATAATTAACATGCCTGCCAGCAACATCGCCATAAACAGCGAAGCAATCCTAATTCCTTTGATCTGGATCTTCATTCTTTACCTCTTGTTACCTATTTATTTTATTTCCCAAGAGGCAGAATCAGGTAAGCCAAGCTAAGCGTTAAATACACGCAAAGCTAACATAACCATGCCTCTTAGGCGTCTGTTATGGAGTTCAGGTGACCTGGAAAGTACTTCTGAACTCCATAAACTTATTATTAATCCTATATAAATTATTTCAGGAAAGTGTGAAAATATATGATTTTTTTTACTTATTTCATGCCTATATTACTCTTAATCCTTTGATTGTTTGATGATTTGGAGAGAGAACATATATAGGAGTATGTTACCTTAACGCATTCAAACATGTATATAGAAGAAGAACTATACAACTTCAGAGTCATAAAAATAGATATTTAGGTGTAGTATACTAAATTTTGGCATAGATCCGATAGTCATAGTATATTGGTAAATAAACGCACACTTTTTTAAGAAACCAGTAATAGAGAATATATACTTGTGAGAATGAAAATGAATATGAGAACTCTTATGAAAACTAGATTTGTCGAATTTGGCTCGTAAAACACGGTGCTTGCGTTGTTTATTCTCCAGCCTTCACACGGCGAAGCTCCTGAGTTTGAATCTCAGCGAGCCCATCATACATTTCACTCTTCTTCGCCTTTTTTGAGTGATGGGTTTTTTCCACAAACCAGCACTTTCAGTACTTCCTCTTCCCGAATATGGCAGAACCCACACGTACCATCGTGGCTCCTTCCTCGATGGCAATCCTGTAGTCACTTGACATGCCCATGGATAGTGTCCTGATATCGATATTGTCCCGGTTCTCCTTTTTCATTTCATCAAAAAGGGCCTTCATCTTCCTGAAATAGGAACGGGTTTGTTCTGGGGGTACAAAAGGAGGGATGCACATGAGGCCTTCCACACGGACATTCCTTAAAAAGCGGATCTCTTTTATTGCGTTTTTTATCTCATCAGGGTGGAATCCGTATTTTTGTGGCTCGTTGCCGATGTTAACCTGAAGATAGACTCTCTGTACTTTGTCAACATCCCTGGCTCTCATGTCGATATTCTTTATCAACTTCAGAGAGTCAACTGATTGGATAACATCAAATAGATGTACGGCTTTTTTGACTTTATTTGCCTGCAGATGGCCTATAAGGTGTGTCTCACAGGGCAGTATATCATCACGTTTATCCTCGTACTCCTGAACCCGGTTCTCTCCAATGATAGTGGCTCCGGCTCGAATGGCTTCGTTTATCCTTTCAGGTTCAATCGTCTTGGTAACACAAACCAGTGTTGTGCTTCCAATCTTTTCAAGGATTAACTTTGTATTTTCATAGACTGGCATCGCTGTCCCTAAATCTGTTTTTATCAAAAGTAGTTGTATTTAAATGATTCCAATTATGGCTTTATGAAGCGGGAATATAATCATATTAATAATGACAATAAATTGAAATCATTTCAAATACGCAATTCCTATAAAAAAGCAAACATTTTTCAGAAATATTATTTGAGAGCTTATTCCAGAACCTATTTTTCCTACATCGGTAAAAGTTTCAGAACTATTTTCATCATCTGTAGCTCGATTGATTATTCTATATTCAAGATTCAAAGAGCCGGGATTTTAAAGACTTCATTTTCTAATGATTTGGCTATTGCTTCGAGGAAAGATTTTCAAGGAAGGATTTTCAAGGAAGGATTTCCGAGGAAAGATTTTCAAGGAAGGATTTTCGAGGAAGGATTTTCGAGGAAGGATTTTAGGGGAAGGATTTTGCGTCCGGTTGTGAAACTTTAAGTTAGAATTTAAGCTTCTTCTTCAAGAGCAATTACATAGACAGGTATACATTTTCTCTTAAACCTGAAGGAATGACTCAATAAAAGCTGAAGATTAAAGAAGAAACTGACAAAGGTTATTAATTAAAACATTAAAAATAATTTTTGAAAAATTTCTCGTCAGATGTTATGGAAAAGACCAGAAAATAATACACAAATGAGCCAATATCACCTGTTTTTCCGGCTTTTCACTCTATCTGACTAATATGATACCATCAATATCTCTGAAATACTATTTAACTAATATTAGCTCAATGAGATAACTATTTATAGAAAGTGTTTGTACTTACTATCAAACAAAGTGCAATCAAAAAGAACTTTACAGTGGGGAGAAAAACAGTAGGTGGAATATATGAAACAGAATGAGGTATATTTCAGGCAGTTTGACAGCGCAATAGGTTATGATGGTGCTGTAATTCACGGGGGAAACAGCGTTGAAGTTCGGATAATGAGATGTCTGAGCTCGCTTGGATTTTTCCTGTACGTGTTCCTGGCATCATTGCCAATAGCTTACGTACTGATAAAAATATCCTCAATGATCTTTGGAAAAATAATGTAAATATTTATTTCCAGATAAAAAGGTACGATCCTTGAGGCTATACTGGAGATTGGGTTGCACAGCTCATCGATTACACATCACCTTTATCCGATCTCCAGCTTAACATTCTTTTATGGCTTTTTTATTGAGCAGCTTTTACGTCTTTTTTATTGAGCAGCCATTCTTTGAATTTGTCTTTATGTTCACCCCGGATATCGTGAAGAGCATTACCCGTTGTTCGTCAGAGTTCTTATGGTTTGCTTCCTCATCCACAGAGAAAGAAAGGACTGCATATCCGGCTCGTAAGACACAGTGCTTTACCGCTTTTACCGCTTTTACCGCTTTTACCGCTTACTCCCCGCCCTCACACGGCGGAGTTCCTGAGTTCTAATCTCAGCGAGGCCATTTTTCGGTTTTGTTTTGATTCCCCTTATTTTCGGACTCAAAGAATGTACTGAGCTTCTTTTCCAATGTTTCTATCTTGCTTTGAGGCAGGATTTTTCTAAGGGATGTGTAGTTTTAAGTCCACAGTATTCCACAGTATAACTCTTACTCTTCTTAACGAAGATCTTCTTAAAGAAGAATTAAATAAACAGGATTATCATTTTACAAAGGAGGGAACAACTATGGTTGAAATGACTGAAAAAGAAAAAGCAGCTCAGGGCTTATTATACAATGCATACTATGATGAAGAGCTGATCTCTCAACGGGCTTATTGCAAAGCAATTTGCTACGAGTATAATCAGCTTCATCCAGCAAAAATTGAGGAAAGGACAGCTTTAATTCAGAAACTCTTTGGCAAGACCGGAGGTTCTTTTCTTATTGAGCCGCCATTTATATGCGACTACGGTTACAACATCGAAATAGGCAGCAATTTCTATGCAAATCACAACTGCATCATCCTCGACGGAGCAAAGGTTGTTTTTGGGGATAATGTGATGATCGCTCCAAACTGCAGCTTCTACACAGCCGGGCATCCGCTTGATGTAGAACGTCGCAATGCAGGACTGGAATACGCTTATCCAGTAAAAGTCGGCAGCAATGTATGGATAGGCGGCAATGTTTCTGTACTTCCCGGAGTAACTATAGGGGATAATGCTGTCATAGGCGCCGGGAGTATTGTGACAAAAGATATTCCTTCCGACGTTGTTGCTTTTGGGAATCCCTGCAGGGTTATTCGTGAGATTAGTGATGAAGATAAAAAATTTTAATCCTTTTTTTGCTTGAGCGTTTAAGTTCTATCCAAATAATAAGGAAAACGGAATTCAGAGAGGCTTTTAGAGTTTATAATACGCTTCTGGCTTTTAGAACTTATATTCTTACAATTTTATTAGCTTACATAGATAACAGGTCAGAGAATAATGATTAAGCAAACAGAGTATTATTATTGTTATTATTAATGATATTATTATTCCTTGTAATAACAGATTATTATTCTTTGTAATTTATGCTTACCGTTTAATCAGAGCGATATGTATGGACCCCCAGAGTATGCCCTTCATGTCGAGAAAAATATGTGTGTTATGATCTCTGGTCACAGGATATTTTATAGCACCTTTCAGATCATCCGTATCTGTGCTGAAATTGACAGGAAACAAAGGCTTCATATTCGTAGATGTCAGGAGATATTTTTCCAGTTCTTCACAGGTGAACATTTCGGAAAATATTTTGTAACGTCGAAGGAGATGATTGGGAAACCTGCCATACTTTTCGCGAGACCTGTAAAGTTTTTCCAGTTCATTTCCTGCGTAAATTTCAGTTGCAATACTGGCGATTCCGCCGGGTTTTAACACTCTTTCAATCTCTTTCATACACTTCACAGCTGCCTCTTTTCCTCCGAAGTGTTCAATCGAAGAGTAGCTGAATACGGCATCGAAAGTATTGTCTTCAAAATTAATGTCAGTGCCGCTCATAACCTGTACCCCGAGCCTTCTGCGGTTAAACTTACCTGGAGAAAAATGCTCAGGACCCGTTAACATGCTCGAATCTGCTTCCTTCCACCTCCCTGAAGTTATCGTATACAGATCAGTGCAGAAAACATATTTTGCATGGTTTGTCAGATAAAAAACAGGTGCTTCGCTGCCGCTACCTATCCCCAGGATAACTGAGCCACTATCCAGCTTGCCTGTCTTTTTCAGTGAGAGCATTCCAATAGCCCATTCCCAATGTTTCCGATGGCGGTTTTTGAGCTTGACATCCTCTCCAGTTCCGGGATGAAGAATGTCCCGCATCATCTCTAATAATTCCGGATCGTTCCAGTCTGCCGTCGAACAAATCTTATTAAAGTTCTTCATGAAATTCCGACCTGTGATGTAATCCAGTCACTTATAATTCAGTAACTTGTAGATAACATGCTTGAATTATATAAAGAGTTTGCACTGGATCAAACTCCAGCTCGTCACAGGCGCAATAAGAAAAGATGTTGTAGCTCGTCATATATTGTAACTCGTCACTATATTTGTAACTCGTTACTATATTGTAGTCCGTTACTGTATTGTAGTTCATCACAAACATAATAAAAAGGTAATATAAAACTCGGTATAAACGGATCTGGAAGAATTTATTGCTAGATTTGGGAATTCAACAGGATTCCGAAATTAAAATCTCAGCAAATCAAATTTCCTTTTTTCGTTAGTTCTTTATTTCCTGAACCAGATAGTGAATTTTGTCCCGTGAACCCTTTTGAGATCTATACAGCCGCCTACCTGTTCAACAAGAATATTTACAAGCTGGAGCCCGAGAGAATCTGAATTTGTAAAATCTATCTCTTCGGGAATACCTCTTCCGTTATCTTCTACGGCAAGTATGTAATGGAAGCTGTCTTTTTCATAAAAGCAGGGACCCGATGAAATATCATAGTTTGAAAATCTCTCTTTTTTGCAGAAACTTATGTGAATTTCACCTGCTTCTCCGGAAGGGAAAGCGTGTTTTAATGAATTTGATACCAGTTCGTTAACGATAATGCCAAGAGGAATTGCCGTATCAATATCAAGATGGATCTTCTCAAGGTCAAGCTTCAGGCTGACACCGCTGTTCCTGAGGCTATATAAGTCAAACAGGTCTGAAGTCAGATTCTGGATATAATCTGCAAAGTCGAGGGTGTCCAGTTCGTTTCCTTTATAGAGCTCTTCGTGAATCAGAGCCATTGAAGCTACCCGGTTCTGGCTTTCCCGGAAAGATTCAAGGATTTTTGCATCACTGAATTTTTCAGATTCAAGACTTAAGAGGGAAGAGATTACCTGCAGGTTATTCTTGATTCTGTGATGGATTTCTTTTATATGGGTTTCCTGTATTTTTTCCAGGGCTTCTTCAGCTTTCTTTCTCTCCGTGATATCCTGGATGATTCCCTTGGACCTAACAGGGGTATTATTCCGGTCAAAAATGAGTTCTTTTTCTGCATGGACTGTGCGTTCTTCCCCGTTATCCCTTATGATCCTGTAATCAATTCCATAGCGTTTCCCGGTAAAACTATTCCGGATAATGCCATCCACAAAATCCCGGTCATCCGGGTGAATGTAATTCAAAAGCTCTTCATAATTTGCAGCGCTTTTTTGAGGGTCACGCCCGAAAATGTTGAAAAGTTCATCAGACCAGTGCACTTTGCCGGTTACAAGGTCCCAGTCCCAGTTTCCAATATGTGCCATTTTTTGAGCTTCAGAGAGACTTATCTCATTTTCCTTCAATGATTCATAAGCACTCTCAAGCTGGACAGTCCTCTCTTCAACCAGTTTTTCTAAATTATCATGTGCTTTCTTCAGGGCATCCTCTGCTTTTTTAAGTTCCGTAACATCACGCGCAGCAGCAAAGACCCCTATAACCTCTCCGGACTCGTCCCTGTAAACTGAAGCATTATACAGAACCTGGGTTACACGTCCGTCTTTATGCTGGATCTCAAGAGGATAATCCTTTACAAACCCTTTCAAAAATACATGCTGATAACCTTTTTTGGCTCTTTCAGGCTCAGTAAAATAGTCTGAGAAGTCCGTGCCTATGAGTTCGTCCCTTGAATAGCCGGTAACAGTTTCAGTGGAATTATTAACATCAGTTATCTTCCCGTCCTGGCCGATAGTGACAAGCGGATCAGGACTGGCTTCAATCAAACTCCGGTTATAAATATTTGAGATCCTAAGAGCTTCTTCAACTTTTTTGCGTTCGGTGATGTCCTGTGTGATACCGAAACCGCCGGTTACCCCTCCGTTTCTGTCAAACTCAAGATATGCTTTTTCACGTACCCACTTAATTTTATTACCTACTACAATTCTGTGTTCGATGTCATATGGTTTCCCTCCCAGCCCCTCCTTCCATTTCCTATCGACATATTCCCTGTCGTCCGAATAGACAGTTGAAAGAAAAAACTCATATGTCAGAGGAGTTCCTTTTGGTATGTCGAAAATACGGTGGGTTTCGTCAGACCATATCAATTCATTTTTACGCACATCAAGACGCCAGCTTCCGATATTTCCAACTGCCTGGGCGCGGTCCAGGTCTTCCCTGTTTTTCTGCAGTTCATTTACCAGGTTATTGCGTTCCATCAACGCCATGGAAAGCCTGATGTTGCTGTAACTCAGCTCGGAAAGCATGTTGGCAAACCCCATAAGGAAAGCCATGCCTGTATTCACAGCCTCTCTGCTCAGGCGCGGCACTTTATCAAGAGCTGCTATATATTCCTCTTCATTAAAGCCATATTTTCTGGCTTGAGACCGGAAAAGTCCGTAGTCCAGAGGTTCATCCTCAAAAAAGAACTGCCCTGAAAAGATATTGCCTATATGATGACCGCCTACCATAATCGGGGTCACTATGTCCCACATATTGTTCCTGCACCTGTACATCTTAAACTTCCCTGGAGAAACTCCCGAAGATAGCATGATGTCACTTGCTATGCAGTGCTTGCATGTCTCAGGGTGAACCCTGTGAAACCTGGTGCAGATATCCTGCCAGCCAACGCCTATCAGAACATTTCCTTTAAGATCGTTTAAGCCTATGGGAATGTTAGTGAGTTTGTAGAAATTGTCCATTAAAGGCTCAATAGCATGGACATTGATAATTTCAGTCAGCTCAAGGTCCTCTACCTTCTGAGAAGGTGAAAGACTGTCCTCCAGCTTCTGCCTGAAATACTGTTCACTCTGGTCCGGAGTTTCCTCAACACGTTTTATATCTATGCCAGAATTTTTCAGGTTCTCTTTCATTTCATATCTTCCCCGATCTTGAAGGGTTCACCCTGTCTATCGCAGCCAGCAACAGAACCCGGTTATCTATTTTCCAGGTAGATAGTATCTGTTTGCGGTTATCACCTATATAATTTATAAGTTTTTATATAAAAATAACATTTGATTTTATTCAACAGCTGCCAATTTAGAAGTTGTCCAGTAAGTTGTGTATGCTTTTAGAACCGCAATAAAAACAGAATCATTTATAAAGTTTAAAAAAACAGGAAAAAAGAATAAATAGGCTTTAATTTTTGTAACAGGGTTATTATTGCCTTAACCGCCTCTCATTCTTAAAGCAATTTTTAATATTGAATTGAGGCCTGCAATTAGAACTCATAATAAAATTAGTATATAATTAAAGGTTGGAAAATATTTTATTCGCAAAATTATATAATTGCTTAGCCTCTTTATTAATTTATCACATAATTAGCCGGCCAAAGAGCCCGGATCTGGATTAATGTGACTTTAGTAATAGATGATTCAGATGTAATTACAGAATATTACAGAACCTGATATTACAGAATAATGTAGGACCCGAAAAATACAGAATAATGTAGGACCCGAAAAATACAGAATATTATAGAACCCGAAAAATATCCAGAGTATATAAACTGTATATTAATTTGAAAAAGAAAGATAACTGGGGGAAAATAAATGGGAAATAAGGGGAAGCTATGTTCAATAGCTTTAGCTTCATCAGTCCTGGTTTTTGTTTTTTTGGTTTTGATCTCAGCCGCAGCTTCCGCGGCTCAAATTACGAAAATCGGAACCGGATACGACCCTGCTGTTTATGGTGATAAGGTGGTGTGGACAAACGGGGTCGTTATTCATCTATACGACCTGACAAACAGAACAGGCATCAGGTTTAGCTCTTCCGGGGCATCCAGTCCGGATATTTATGAAAACAAAATAGTGTGGCATGATGAAAGTATTGGAACTCCAAGGATTGCTGTTTACGATATTCCGACAGCCACGAAAAGTTACATCACGCAGGAAGTAGACCAGTACAGCAGACCTGCTATTTATGACAACAGAATTGTCTGGAGCGCAAACGATAGCGTGTATCTGAGGGACATATCCAATTCCACACAGGAAAAAATAGGAAATGGCACCAATCCCGACATATATGGCACCAAGGTAGTGTATTACTCATATTCAGAAGACCCGGAAGCGGATATAACTATCAGGATGTATGACATTGACACCGGGGAAAGAAAAACTGTCGTTTCATACGGAGACCCAAACATACCGCGCATATGGGACACGAGGGTCATCTGGTCTGACGTATATAATCATCAGGGATATATTGCGATGTATGATATATTAACAGAGAATATCACAGACGTTACACACCCACTTGACACCGACCCGGATGGAAATGAATACGGCGCCAGCACAGGGACACATGTTTCCATACAGGATGATAAAATTGTATACAATAAATGTGTTGATGATTATGAAGGCAAACCCGGGGTGTACCTGTATAACATATCTGCAGGACAAAGCACACTGATATACGGTTATCCTGAAGAAGTTTATACAACACCGGAAGTGTACAATAATACTATTGTATGGGGACTGGACAGGAACTATGTTGATGGTACGTCTGGCAATGATATCTATTTATGCGACCTCGCAGCCGGACCGGAAATCTCACAAACATAAGTGGTGACGGCAGGTGGTGGATATCCACCACAACATTTTATTGAAAATCACAACATTTTGTTGAAAACCACAACATTTTATTGAAAAATGAATTCCGGATCTGGCGATGATAAAAAGAATATCAGAGCATTTTTAATCTTCAGACATATTGATCTTTTCCTTCAGGCAGATGAGGAATTTATTTTAATTCTCTTCACTTTCTCCGTTGATCGTGGCCATAATCTCCTTGAAACTTGCCAGTGAAGCTTCCATATTCTCAATTATCTCGTTTGCAAGAATATCCGGGTCAGGGAGATTGTCGAGGTCAGCAAGGCTTTTGTCCTTGAGCCAGAAAATGTCCAGATTTGTTTTGTCCCTTGCTATTATTTCGTCATAGCTGAACTTCCTGAACCTGCCCTCGGGAGATTCTTCACTCCAGGTCTCTTTCCGATTGAAGCGGTTTTCCGGGTTGTAGCATCTGATAAAATCTTCGAGGTCGGAATACTTCAGAGGGTTCTTTTTCAATGTGTGGTGCACATTTGTGCGGTAGTCGTAGATCCACACTTCTTTTGTCCAGGGCTCTTTTGATGCGGGTTTTGCTTCAAAGAAAAGCACATTTGCTTTTACGCCGTTTGCATAGAAGATGCCTGTCGGCAGGCGCAGGATTGTGTGCAGGTCTGTGGTTTCGAGAAGCTTCTTGCGAATGGTCTCTCCTGCTCCGCCTTCAAAGAGAACGTTGTCAGGAAGAACGACTGCTGCCTGCCCACCGGTCTTGAGGATCGTGTGGATGTGCTGCAAAAAGTTGAGCTGCTTGTTGCTTGTGGTTGTCCAGAAGTCCTGGCGGTTGTAAGTGAGTTCTTCTTTTTCCTGCTCGCCTTCTTCGTTTGTGAAGGTCATGCTGCTCTTTTTTCCGAAAGGCGGGTTTGTGAGGATGTAATCGTAACGGTAACCTGGATCTGCTATGAGAGCATCGGAATTGGAAATCATTGGTTCCCCGTCTATTTCCCCGATGTTGTGCAGGAACATGTTCATCAGGGCAAGCCGTCTTGTCCCTGCGACGATTTCATTGCCCCCGAAAGTTTTGTTTTTCAGGAAGCGGCTCTGGTCCCTGTCCAGCCGGTGGTGCGAGGTAAGGAAGTCGTAAGCTGCCAGAAAAAACCCGCCTGTGCCGCAGCAGGGGTCTCCGATTGTTTTCATGGGTTCGGGCTGGAGGCACTGCACCATAACCTTAATAAGAGGCCTGGGAGTGAAGTACTGCCCGGCTCCGCTTTTCGTGTCTTCGGCATTCTTTTGCAGGAGCCCTTCGTAGATTTCCCCTTTTGTGTCCACACCCATCATGACCCAGCTTTCCTTGTCGATCATATCAATGATCTTGTAGAGCATGGCAGGGTCGCTGACCTTGTTCTGGGATTTGAGGAAGATCTGCCCGAGCATCCCGGGCTTTTGCCCAAGCTCTTCGAGAAGCTCCCTGTAATGGGTATCGAGTTCTGCCCCTCGCTGCTGTTTCAATCTGTCCCACGTGTATTCTTCGGGGATGCCGATATTTCTGTTGTAGGGCGGCTTCCTGTATTCTTCCGCCATTTTAAGGAATATGAGGTAGGTCAACTGTTCCAGATAATCTCCGTAGCTCACGCCCCCGTCCCTGAGGACGTTGCAGAAGCTCCAGACTTTGGAAACGATGGATGAGGTGTTTTCAGACATGATTTGGATCCTTGAGATGAGAGTAATATTTTTGTTTTTGCTTCCTTAAGAAAATTTATTTTCAATATCTATTGCCATCTTGCGCGGTAACTTGCTCGGTGACTTGCGGGGTAGCTTGCTCGGTGACTTGCGGGGTAGCTTGCGCGGTAGCTTGCTGGGTAGCCTGCTGGGTAGCCCTTTACCATCCAAGATAATGTTTTATTATGACTTCTCCTTCAATTTTTGTTTCATTTTACTAGTCAAGTAATAACCGCCAATCAGTGTTGCTTTATCACGAAAATCTATTAAGTTTGCTTCCCTTAATTGTTTTATATATCTTTCAATGCTACTTCTAGGTATTTTAGTAATGACAACATAATCAGGAACTTTTTTACCTTCATTTTCAGCTATCGCTTTTAAAAGAATGGCAAGTTTATCTTTGACTTTTTTAGTTGCTCCCTCAATTGCTCCCTCAATTGCTCCCTCAATTGCTCCCTCAATTGCTCCCTCAATTGCTCCCTCAATTTTCTCTCCAGCAACAGGAATGATCATCTTGAAAACATTTCCTTCAATAAACTGAGGGCTGCCACCGTCAGCATATTCTTTGATAAATCGATTTACATTTAAAATCCCGGAACCGAGTTCATCTACTCTCCCAAGTTGCATGAAGAATTTGATAATAGTGGGATTTTTTGGGAACGGAGCAAAACGTTCTGGATCTATAGGGCCTTCTCCATGTGGATTATTGGCGTTTTCAGTTTCAACCCTGTCCGAATAGATTATGAATGTGCAGGGGTAAGCATTCATATATTCTCTATGGACTATCAAATTTGCAGCAATTTCTCGAAATATTTTATTCCGAAGACTTACTCGCTGATCTCCTTCCATGTAAAATTTATCGGGCAAGTGTTTGCCAACAAAAGTCATTAATTGTTCATAGGCTTCGATCAGGTTTGTCTGGATATATTCTCTGTCATCGTAACGATAAATATCTTCGATACGGACAAGAGCATCAATTTTAAAAAATGGAAGCAACTGCTGGATAACTTCATCCTTTCCCAGCAACAAAGCTGCTGCAAGGGTATAACCTTCCTGTGTACTGTTTATATCCCGTTTCCACAGCCCTGCTTTTTCTAACATTTGTTGATCGGTAAGAGCCAGCCAGGGATGGTTGGGATTGTTACTTCTTATAAGGTTTCTGACTTTTGGGAACAGGTCGACTTTGAAATCTTCAAAGCGCAGTCCGGGATAAATAATACCTTCGGTGTAATGCATTCTTTTACGGTTATATATCTCTGCTATTTGTTGCGGTTGTGTAACTCTGAAATCCCCGTCATTGCTGCGGTTAAACACTATGCCGGAGGTTTTGTGTACCTGTGAGCTGGAAGGAACCTGAATGTGGATGAGCCATTTGCCATCAATTTCATACGTTTGCGGAAATAATATGAATGGAGGATCCAGTTTCTGCGGATTATTTGAAAGGTTGACCAGATTGCTGATCATCGTTTCCATCTTTGCATGTTCAACTCCGGCTACAGTGCCATCGTCACTAACTCCCAAAACTATGTCTCCCCCGTCATGGTTGAGCATGGAACAGATTGTCTCAAATAAATTTCCGGGTAAAGCTGTCCGTGCCTCTTTGAATTCAAGACGGATACCTTCCTTCTCTTTAAGCAGCCTTTTCAACCTTTCCAGACCCATATTCCTCACTTCTTTCCATTCTGCGCCTTTTCAGCTTTTATTCTTTCCAGCAAAACCTCAGCCGGCTCCCAATCCTCTGCCCCGCGAACCTCTGCCAGTTCCCTTTCATTAAGCAGCTTCCCCTCAAACGCTTTTTTCAAAATACTCTGCCTGAGTGCTTCGGCTTTTTCCAGATTTGTTTCAATATCCTGCTCTATCTTATCGCAGATTGAAAGGCGGGTTTCGATTTCCTGAACAATGGTTTGCTGTTCGGGAAGAGAACAGAGAGGAAATGGATAATTCCCAAGCTTTTCACCGTTTATATTTGATTGATTAACACCATCAGTTTTTACGGAATTACCATGAACTTTTGCGATATGACAATTCAAAAAGTAGTTCAAATAATCTGCCACTGCTAATTCTGAAAGTTGATTTATTCTTATTAGATAGCCAGCAAAAATAGCAGGTTTTTCACCTTTATATATAGCTGTTTTACCAACTAATTCGGGACTATTAGTACGATTGAAAAGAACATCATCTTTACTTAATAAATATTTTTCAATTTCGGTCTTATCACTTGTATAAACTAGATCACTCCAATCAAACCTTCCGTTTTGAATATTTCCCATGCGCAATACAGCAACATCACCTGATTCTTTTGATTTCGCAGATGTTCCATATTCTACGCCAAGTGTAAGATTTCCAATTTTTACCCAATTCCACTCTTTTGGCAACCTGTTCAAATCTTCCAATTCATCCTCAGTGAAAGGTTTAACCTGTTTCAATTTTTTGCCGGCTTTTTTTGCAGCTTTCTCTTTTTCCTTTCTGATTTGCTCCAGCAACCCCCCTGCATCCGGCAAATCCGTCTGCTGCTCCCGCCATTTTTTCGTAAGCTCCCCTTCAAATGCTTTTTTCAGCACTGCCTGCCTATATACTTTAAGCTGTTCCTTTGCCAGTTTGAGGTTGGCAATGCCGTTTTCCAGTTCGCTGAAGAGCTGCTCGATTTTTGAGACTATGGCGCGTTGTTCGGGAAGAGGGCAAATTGTTACTTCCAAGTTTTTAAGAATTGTCTGGCTAATGTTAGGTTGTGCCCCACCAATTGCTTCTTTAATCAAGTCCTGCTTTCTATGGAAAAACAAATAATACAAAAACTTTGATTCAAAAATTCCATTTTTAAAAATTGCACATACAGCTTGATTTGTTGCAGCATCAACACCCAAAAACGCAAGTTTTCCAATTGTAGCACCATATAAAGCAACCAGCAATGTATCTTTGGGAATGATTTTTGCACTTGATTTTTTAATCGCCTCTTCTGAAATATATTCCTCAGTTTCAAAAATTGTATTATAATTGAGTTCACCCGACTTTACCCATGGAATATTTCCCTCGTAAAACGAAGGGTTCTTTCTACTTGGAGTACCACCACTGGTAGTTTGGCAAACCTCACCCAGCTAGGAACAGATCCAATGAGAAGGTAACATTCTTTCGCTTTCAGTCATTATATGTTCACAAATCCGTATTTTTTCTCTCTCATCGTAAATGCAGGCTTGCCACCCTCAAGAATTTTACATATCTGCTCTTTTATGGCTGGATTTTCAATTGCTCCCGATTCATAACTTAAAACTTCATCTTCATTTTTTGCCACAATTACTTGTTCAGCGTCAGCGTTCACAACTAAATTGGCGTTATGTGTTACAATAATCACTTGTCTATATTTTTTAATTTTTTTGAAAATTGGCACTAAAGAATTCATGATAAAATCATTATCCAGATCATCTTCTGGTTGATCGAAAACAAAAGGTTTTATAAAAGGATCTGTAGCAAGCTTTAAACATACATAGAAAGTGCCTCTCATCCCCACTGAAAGATGGCTTATCTCTTTTCCTTTATAAGTAGAGTTTGTTTGTACATTCCAATATTTCCTTCTATTTTTCTCTAAAAGAAGTATCCTTAAGAATTCTCTTTTACCGTCTTTGCTAAATAAATCAGAATCTAATAACTCTGCCAAATTTAGAAGAACATTATCCACATTGACAACTTTTTCACCTTTCAATAATTTTAATAGATCGTTTTGCTCTCTAATTTGGAAAGTCTCCTCAAGTCTTTCATTCTGTGTTTGAGACTGTGTTCCTCGAAACTTGCGAAGATTTAGGCAATGATGTCCGTATATTTGAGCGAAAAACTCTTTTGAGTCAAATATTTCGAGAGCTTTTACCTGAATATCATTCAACAGCTCCTCAGTTATGTTTTTTTGTTCAGAATTCCAATATTTTTTTCCATTTTTTAACTGCGTCCATCTATCATCAATATATGTAATGCGTTTATGATGAGATTGTAGGATTAAATCAGCTAGCTTGCTTAGTTTTGAAAATTTGTTATTAATTTCTTCAATTTTAAAATGTATCTCATTAATTTTATTTTTATAATTATTAATTTCACTTTGATAAATTTCTATTTGTTCTAACAATGATGTGACATCTATTTTAATTCCGGCATTTTTAAATTTAGTATCAATTTTTAAATTTTTTTGATATAGCTCTTCAACTTTTTTATCTTTCTCTTGTATATAATTCCTAAAACGATAAATTTGAATAGAAATATTCAAAAATGGAATTTTATCTTCTTGGATATCAATATCTTCATTTAACTTTTCAATTTCAATATCCATTCTATTCTGGAAATATTCCATTTCAGATAAAATCTGTTGTACTTTTTTAACGTTTCCTGTAATGTTGTTAATTTCATTGAGATTCTCAATGTATTGATTAATCAATTGACGATTTTCATTAGTAGTAATAGTTTCAATTAAATCTACCTTCTCTTTTTTCTTTCTTTGATTAAATTCAATCGAGTTAAGCAGATTACCCTCATTGTCTACATAGTTCAACCAATCTTTTATAACAAAAATTTCGTTGATTAATCGCTCAACCTCAGGTTCTGTTAGATTTAATGGATCCTCTTCTATGGGCAAATTGAGAAGTTTTTTTATCTCGTTATCCAATATCGCAGGATTCTTTGGATCAACTATTTCCTTAACCTCTCCTTGGTAAATATGTAAATAGTCTAGGTTATTTTTATCATCAATATGGTATTCAATATTCTCTCCATCTGGTTTCTGATATGTAACTATGAAATTATCTTTGTTAATTAAAATATCTTTAGAGCGTTCGTTCATATTTGTTTTGTTGAAAGTTTTGGCAATAGCATCTAGAAGCACACTTTTGCCTGTACCTCTACCACCAACAATTGTAACAAGATTAGAGTTTAGCGGTAGTACAGTTCCACTAAATTTAACACTACTATTAATGAAAACATTAGTAGTTTTAATCCTGATCTCCGAAAAAAAAGGCTTTTCATACCTCTTTTTTGGGTTCTCTTCGTCAATCCAAATACGTTCAAACTTTTCAAAAACTACCTGCCGTAATCCTTCAAACGTAGGATTAGCTTTAATCCAATTGAAACAGTTCCCGATCCTATCCTTTTTTCGAGTATTATGAGAAAAAGTATGAGCGTCACTACAGTCAAGGAGCAAATAATTCACTCCTTGTTCCTTTAGTTTTTCTTTTGCTTTAATATAATGTTCAACAGATTCTGCAGATGTAAATACTAGATGAGCATCATTGATGGTATTCTTTTTTTCTGAGATTGAACCTTCCGACCATTGGAGTAGATCCCATTCTGTTTTGCCAATTGCTATTAAATATTTATCTTTAAAATAATGCCGCTTTTTCAATACTTTTAATATTTCTTTCTCGTTAAGATTAAGGTTATTAAATCCTTCAATTAAGTCTGATCCATAACTGGATAATTGATCTTTAGGAACAGTGGCTTTTATTTTGCTTCCGAGATCTTCTAAACTCTTTCTAGTAATACTCCCATTCCATAATTCAGGGTCAAGGCCGGGAGTTAATGTGTAAGATTGCTCTAGAGCGTTTAGAAACTGACTTTTAATTGTCTCTACGTTAAGTTCATCTGAAAATATAACGTGCATGTTAATTCTTTTGGTGTTACGAAATTCAACTCCAGCAAATTTTTGGATTCTAAACTCAACGACAGGTAATATTAGTTTTATATTGGGTAATCGACCATTAATTTCTTTTTCATGTTTAATCCTTTCATAACCATCAAGAAATAGATAATCATTGATCCCTAGAACTTTGAAATCTTCTGGTAATGATTCGAGATCTGTTAGGAATTCTTCCCAAACATCTGCTGAATTTCCGTAACCATTAATAATTGATTCAGGTGTATGGATGTGTAAATCCCATTTTGCCCATTCTGAACCTCTTGGATATTCTATCATAAGTCTCTCACCATTCTCACGCAGTCATAATCAATCTAATTCTGTATTCGAGAATTCTCCGAACTTTTCTCCAAACCTTTCATTATCAATTTTGGAGTACTTTTAAGATGTCAGTTGATTAAATAATTGTCTACTTGTGTCATTCAGCGATTTAATCAAAAATTTTAATGAGAAGTATTATACAACATAGTTGCCATATCGTTTGAAGTATGAATATTATTCCACATAGCAACAATTACCGAATTAAAGGTTAAGGGGGAAGAAGATTGAGATTTTCATTAGATACTATTGCAGAGGACCTTTCTCCTTTAAGCGTTGCTATACTTGAATTACTGAACGAAAAAGATAAGAAACCAGTAAAAGGAAACGTTGCTTTTCAAAAAGAGATGTTTCTGATAGCGAATTACATTAATAAGGTGAATGAACGAGCAGAATTCATTCCTCATTTCCTCGGTCCTTATAGTGAAGCTTCTGAAGTTAGTATAGATAACCTAGTATCAATGGGTCTTGTTGAAAAAAAAGAGGGGAATACTTACAAAATTACTCCTTCGGGTATCAAAGTGTTGGGGCTGAAGCAGGATACCTTTTCTTCAGAAGAAAAAGAATCAATTGCTGACTTTAAAGAGTTTATCAGTAATCTCACCAATGATGAAATTCTTCTTTTTATTTATGCTTCATATCCTGAATACACCATCGAATCAACTGAATATCGCAGAATAATGAAATCAAGAGTTAAAAACTCGATTTCCATCTACAAAAAAGGTATCGTCAGTTTAGAAAAAGCTGCTTCTCTAGCAGGTGTAAACATAGAGACTTTTCTTGATTTGCAGAGGAGGTAAAAAGCGTGAAAATATTTGATGCCTCCTCAATTGTCTGCTTGCTTAGGGAAGCTAACTTTCCGAAAGCTTTTGAAATCTGCAAAAAACACGGCTATGATTTATTCGTCACAAAACAGGTATATGAAGAGCTTGAAAAAAACCCTGAGACGTTCAAGTTATTCAAGGCTTGCAAAGGTTTTTCGGTTATAGATGATGTTGATGAACAATGTTTGTCGAAAATTTCTAAACGGTATCCCTGGTTGCATGCAGGAGAAATCAGCGTTCTCTGTGCCGGTATAGATAAAGAACAATCAGGAGACAGTTATCGCTGTATCATTGATGAAAGAGCGAGACAGTTAAAGTCGAAGTATGGAATAAAAGTAAATGGGACTATAGGCTTACTCTTATGGCAAAAAGAAAAACTTAATGAACTTACAAATACCGATTGTAATGAGATATACAATAGCATAAAATGTTCTTCTTTCTGGATAAAAGAAGATGTCCTCAAGGAACTGTTAAGATGACTAAAGAAACGAAAATCCATCTGAGTTCAATTGCTGATGATACTGATTTAAGAAGTTTACAGGTGCGGATAGGGGACAAAGACCTGAAAACACCAACAAAAGCAATTGCAACAAACAGTTTCTATAAAGATACTTCTTTCCCAAAAGAACTCTGTGACTTGCAGGAGCTTTTTCTGAAATTTGATGAAGAGTCTCTTGTAAAAAAGGATCAGGATATAAAATTCTCATCTGAAAAAAACAGGCAACTAAAAAGAGAAAAAGAAAAAGCTAATTCCTGTCCGTATTTTTGCCTGCTGGAATTTAAGAATAAGGGAGAGAATTGGAGATACCCTACAGAGAAAGAAATTGAAATCCTGACTAACGTTGCATATTCACACTCAGATATAACACCGATTCCTTCAATCCCTAAAGCAGCCAGAAATTTGAACGTTGAAAACTTTGATGCCTTCGTAAAATATCTGGATTCATGCTATGAAAGTATCGAAATCCGAAACAAGAAAAATATTATGGGATATATACCTGCAACAGTCAGTCTGTTCGGCAGGGAACTCATAAATTATTACCTTGATAAAGGAATCAATGCTTATTATGTTGATTTTGACGGCAGGATGATTACAAATTATATAGATATGCTAAATGCAATGAAAAGGGAGCTTGCCAAAAGAGGATATGAAGAGAATCACTTGTTTCACTTTGTAAATGCTAGTTACGGCAAATCGATTAACGACCAGAAAGTGCTGTCTGCAAGGGATATTTTAGGATTTGGTTATGGTCTGGACAGTCTTGGAGGAATCCATTCTGGTCCCAAGAGAAATCCAGAGTTTTATGAAAAACTCAAAACCATGAAGAATATTTCAAGAAACACAAAGAGATTACTGAATGTGAAAGACTACGGATACTATCGTTTTGATTCAGTAAAGGATAATTTGGACAGCGTTTATCCATCTGATGCTTTAATCTCGATGGATGAACTTAATACCAGTACAGAGAGCAGGTTAGAAAAATATCTAAAAATTGTTAATTTGCAGCAGCAATGCATTGAAGCTGATAAACTCGCACAAGTCACAACTGAAGAACCGAATAAGTCATTGGAATACTTTAAATCAAAGAAAAATGTGCTGAAGAATGATTTGAAATATCTTTCCAAATCAAGTAACTAATTTTCACCACACCTTTCACCACAGTTTCACCACAGTTTTCTCCAAACTTTTCTCCGAACTCAATCTCAGAAATTAAGTTTTATTAAAAGTGTCGGCAAGTTCCAGGTCAACTTCCCAGTGACCGCCTTTTGCAGGACCTACACGCTTCAAAATTCCCTTTTCTTTGAATTTTGCGATGTTGTTTTCAATTGCAGTAGTACTAATTCCAATTCTTTGACTTAGTTCTACAATTGAGATTTGAGGATCATTTATTATTTTCTCGATTATCTCCAGCTGGTTTTCACCCAACTTTTCACCCAACTTTTCACCCAACTTTTCACCCAACTTTTCACCCAACTTTTCACCCAACTTTTCACCCAACTTTTCACCCAACTTTTCACCCACTTTTCACCCACTCTTCACCACAGTTTTCACCACAGTTTTCACCACAGTTTTCTCCGAATATCTCATTATTAATTTAGGAGTACTTTTAAGATGTCAGTTAATTAAATAATTGTCTACTTCTGCAGTTCAGAGCTTGCATTAAAAAATCGAGCTGTATGAAAAACATATATCCATGTGCTGGGGTCGCAGATAAAGGAAAAGGGAGGAGGAAAACAGTAAAAGAAGAGAACAATTCTATACGTTTTAACTTTGGTTAAAAGAGTGAATAAGGAGTTCACAAGGTTTGGTCTGCAACAATGAAGTTTATTTCGGGAACAGGCTCTACTCTGTCCTGAATTTGCCTCATTCTACAGCTTACACGCCAATGAAGTAGGTTTCGAGACCGGTTTTCAAGCCGTCCTGAATTTGCTTCATTTTAAGCTTACATGTCAATGAAGTAGATTTTGGGATCGCCTTCAGACTGCCCTGAATTTACCTCATCTCGCAGTTTACGCTATAAATGAAGGGATACTACGGGATGGGATTTCAAACCGTCCTGAAATTGCTCCACCTGATGCTTACGCGTCAATGAAGTATATTACGGGATCAGATTTTACTCTGTCCTGAATTTGCTCCACCTCGCAGTAAAAGCATTAATGAAGTATATCTATGGATAGGTTTTCAAGCCGTCCTTAATTTGCTTCACCTTATAGCTTACGCGTCAACGAAGTATATTCGGAATCAGTTTTCAGGCTGTCCTGAACTTGCTTCATTTTAAGCCTGCGTGTCAATGAAGTTCATTGCGGGATCAGGGTTTTACTCTGTCCTGAATTTGCTTCACTTTACAGCTCAGTTCCTTGTGAACAATATATACTATGTAAGTTCCTGTATATAACACTGACGGTATAATTACTGAGGGTAATATTATTAGTTTAATTTTTTGTAAAGTTCGCCTGCAAATCATCAGTCACGTACTCTGCCGATCAGTCAATGGGAAATAAAAACAAACAATGGGAAATAGGTGTAAAGTGTTTGACGGTCACAAACTGGCATCGCCCGGCCTTTCTATAGAAATCACACCGCCAGCGCTTCATTCAATTCAATGATAACCGTATTCATCTCGTCCCCGAAAAGCTGGTACATCCTGCCGCGCCCGCCAAGGATATCAAAGGGATGGTAGTCAAGGTCATCGATTTCCAGATGGAAGCTGGTTGCAACATAATCTTTTATCATTCTGAGCCAGTTCATCTGGTCTTCATTGAATTTCAGGGTTCCAGCCTGCTTTTTGAACACCCAGTCCTGGAAGTTGCGGTTCACGGTATGGTCGTACGAGGTCAGCACAGGGTCAATCTCAGTTACCCTGCGGATTAAGGAGACAAGGGCAGTGAGTTCGTTTTTAGGGGAATTTCCTTTTACCTTATCCAGCCGCTCATAAGCCTGCCATACATCGAGAGGGGCAAGGTAAGGCTTTTCCAGTTTCATTTTTTCCAGCACGTCCTTTATCATCGCAAAAGTTACTTCCCTGCGCTGGTAGGGCTGGTTGTAGAAAATTCTCAGGGCTGTGATCTCGTCTTTATTGGCTTCCAGATATGCTTTAAAATCGTTGATCAGCTTCTCATCCCTTGCCAGTATATCCATATCCCATCCGGCTTTTTTAAGGGTATCAAGGTTCACTGTATCAATTATCTGCTCATGGACCCTGCGCACGTTTTCGATATATTCGTTCAGCTCGCCGGAAAAAGTGGACCTGGCAATATCAATAAGGATCTCCTGCGCCTTTTCCTTTACATCGGTGTCCTGAATTTCCGGCTCGCGCAGTTTGATCTCATCAGCTTTAAGGTCGATCATATCGGGATTATATGCATTAAGCAGGTCCTTTACAGTTTGATTGATAGTTTTCCCATTCGCTTTTTCAGTAAAAGTGGCTTTTTCGTTCTCATTTATCTGCCTGTTCAGCCTCGCAAGCCGGTTAGCCAGTGAAACGTAAAGGTCTTCGTCCTGAGCGCCGAAAGTAACTGCTGCCAGCAGGTCTTTCAGTGAGGTATTTTTCTTACGTTCAAGAGGCCGGCTGTCGGTCTTCATAGTTTTTGTAACACCTATAGCGTCCACGATTACAAAATGAGTTTTGGCTGAAACAGCCGATGGAGTCACTTTATGCAGGTCGTCAAAGCCCAGGGTTCGTGTCCCTCTGCCTTTCATCTGCTCAAAATAATTGAGGCTTTTGACATCCCTCATAAAGAGCAGGCATTCCAGAGGCTTAACATCCGTGCCTGTTGCAATCATGTCCACAGTAACCGCTATTCTTGGATTGTATTCGTTGCGAAAAGCCGACAATATCGATTTTGGGTCTTCTTCAGCTTTGTAGGTTACTTTCTTGCAAAAGGCATTACCTTCTCCAAACTCTTCCCGCACAATATTGATAATATCATCAGCATGGCTGTCGTTTTTGGCAAAAATAAGAGTCTTGGGAACTTCCTTTCTTCCGGGAAAGATTTCAGGCAGCTTCTCCTTAAATGTCCGTATCACGCGCCGTATCTGGCTGGGATTGACCACTTCCCTGTCAAGCTGCCTGGAAGTATAGGCCAAATCTTCGTCCAGCTGTTCCCAGCGTTTTTTGCGGGTAAGCTTCTCACGTCTGTCCACAAACTCCCGGGCTGGTATGTTTGCTCCGTTCCTTCCAATGTCAGTCTCAATTAGATACACATCATAGCCCACATTCACGCCGTCCGCAACTGCTTCTTCATGGCTGTACTCGCTCACCACATTTTCATTGAAAAAGCCAAAGGTGCGTTTATCCGGTGTGGCTGTCAGACCTATTAAAAAAGCATCAAAATAATCCAGAACCTGCTGCCACACATTGTATATTGAACGGTGGCACTCGTCTATGACAATAAAATCGAACTCTTCAATAGGGACCTTTTCATTATACACAACAGGAAGCGGTTCCTTTGGCTGCCAGCCCCTCTCGGCAGGGTTTTCCTCTTCGGTTTTTTCGTCCAGATCCTCGCCTTTCAGGATGGAGTAAAGCCGCTGAATTGTGGAAATACATACCTGGCTGTCCGAAGAAATATAGCTTGAACGCAGGCGCTGAACATTATACAGCTCAGTAAATTTGCGGTTATCGTCATTGGGCACATAAGCCATGAACTCCTGTTCCGCCTGCTCACCCAGATTTTTAGTGTCAACAAGGAAAAGCACTTTTCTGGCATCCGCAAATTTCAGTAACCTGTAGATGAAGGTTATGGCAGTATAGGTCTTTCCGGATCCTGTTGCCATCTGAATCAGAGCCCGCGGGCGGTAATCCTTAAAGGACTTTTCAAGGTTTGAAATTGCCATAACCTGGCAGTCTCGAAGACCTTCGGTGCGCAGTTCAGGAATCTCAAGAAGCCTTTCCCTAAGTGGTTTCTTTTTTAAGTGTTCTTCAAAGGTCTCGGGGCGGAAAAAAGAAAAAACAGGCCTTGACCGCGGCTTCGGGTCTCGGAAATCCGTGAAACGTGTGAGTTCCCCGGTACTCTCGTATACAAAAGGAAGAGGGTCATTGTTAAGGTACTTTAGCTTGCTTGATGCATATTCGGCGGACTGTTCCTCGACAGCGGTTAATCTGTGGCCTTCTTCGTCCCTTTTTGCTTCAATAATTCCTGCCGGCTTTTTATCAACAAACAGCACATAGTCAGCAGGCCCCACATCGGAAAGATACTCCTTAACTGCAATGCCCCTGGAAGCACTCCAGTCTATCATGCTCTTTTCCTGCACAATCCAGCCAGCATCATTTAATTTTTTATCGATTTCATTTCTGGCTTTCTGCTCCGGGGTCTGGTTATTGCTCATATCTTTACCTGTCTTTGATTGCGATTCGTTTCTTTACCAGTAGTCTATTCATCCTGGTACTCGATTGGAATGCCGGGCTGGAACTCTTTCACTATAACCAAAATTAGAGATTCAAATTAATACAAATATTTTTCTAAATTCGTTAAATCCTGAATTTCAGTATCATAACTTTCTAGAGTTAACAAACGGGATATTAATAATTCCTTTATAGAAGATGGATATCAAAACTTCCTGTTTCAGAACTTCCTGTTGGGTGAGGGTAGATTTGAAACACAGCCTGCCGTTCAAAAGTATAGGGTTGCCAGTAGTAAAGCAGGTATTATCAGCTAAGGTTTTACCTGGTTCGGAGGAATAGAAGGATTTCTATTTACATTTGACCATGCTAAAACTTAACTAGGAAAGAGGCTGTTTTTCTTTGTGGGCAGCGTATAAAATCAACACTATCCTTTTTCTCTCTATAAAAGGTTCTCTTATTCGGATAAACGCAAAAAATACGGGGGGTATTAATGCATTCTGAATTCAAAGAGCTGCTGGATAAAAGGGACTGGGAAGGCTTAAGGGTTTTAATCAGGGAGATGAAACCTTCCGAGATTGAGGATCTGTATTTTGAGTTAGATGGCAGAGATTTTGTGATACTTTTCCGGCTTCTTGAGAAAGATCTGGCACTTGAAATCTTTGAAAGCTTTAGTGTGGAACATCAGGTTGAGATAATAAAATTAATGGAAGAAGCGGATACAATAGATCTGCTTGAGCCCCTTGACCCTGATGACTGTGCAAGGATATTTGAAGAACTGCCTGCAAAGATAACAAAACGCCTGCTTAACGGGCTGAGCCCTGAGAGGCGCAAATATGTGAACCTGCTCCTTGGTTATCCTGAAGGAAGTGCAGGCAGATACATGACTCCCAGGTACGTTTCAGCGCATAAGTATCAGAATGCAGGCGAGGTTTTGACGGGTCTACATGCCTCTCCCCTGAGAGCCGATGAAATGCCAATGATTTTTATAATAGATAGGGAGCGAAAGTACAGCGGGTATGTAATGCTGGGCGACCTCATAAAAACCGAACCTTTAACACCTCTGGAAAGTATTGTTAAAGGAGAGGACATTTTCATATATACTACTGATCCAAAAAATAGAGCGGTAGAGATTATCAGCGAATACGATATCCCGTCACTGGCTGTCCTCGATGCCGAAAAGCGTCTTGTAGGAGCGGTTACTTTTGATGACGTGATGGATGTTGCAGAAGAGGAGGCAACAGACGACTTCCATAAAATGGGAACAGTCGGACTTATGAGAACGGGTCTGAAAGATGCAAACGTCCGGCTATTGTATGCAAAAAGGGTCCCATGGCTATTGACGCTTGTTTTCATAAATATATTCTCAGGCGCTGCTATTGCATCCTTTGAGGACACAATCCAGGCTGTTGTCGCTCTTGTAATTTTTCTGCCACTGCTAATAGACAGCGGAGGAAATGCAGGGTCCCAATCCGCAACTCTCGTAGTCCGTTCCCTTGCAACAGGTGATGTCAAAAACAAGGATTGGTTTTACCTTATTGGCAGGGAGATGCTGGTTGCAGCCACAATAGGTATTACAATGGGTGCAGCCGCAGCGGGTCTCGGAATTTATAGAGGGGGGCTGGAACTGGGTGTAGTTGTAGCTGTGACCATGATCATTGTGATTTTTGCCGGCTGTCTGATAGGCACCACCCTTCCTTTCCTGCTTACAGCATTAAAAATGGACCCCGCAACAGCCAGTGCTCCTTTAATTACCTCTATAGCAGATATTGTTGGCGTAGTTATATACTTCAGAATTGCGACGTGGTACTATGGCATTGCATAATTCCGGTTTATTTTGTTAATTTTATATCACCTCACCAGCTGTTTAACTGCAAATATAGCTGAAGATTTAACTGAAAATTTTAAGGAGGGTACTAGCTAAAACGACATAAGCTAATACCTGTAAACATTTTTCATTAATCCGCTTAAACCATTTCTGTAAACATCAGAGGATAAGCAGAAACCAATGTAAGCTGTAGAGTTTATCATAAATAGGTATAAATTTTCATACTCTTTTTCCAATTTTAGTTTCTTTCTCAACTTTGACATCTAATTTAATTGAGCTCTGGAGTTTTTATAAAAATAAATACTCAGGATTTAGCAGAAGGATAGGGAAAATTAGTGGAGAGATCAGAAAACTTAGTGGAGATGTCAGAAAAGAATTTCCAGGATACGACAGAGAAAGTATCATATCCTGGTATTCTTAGTATTGAAGGGCTCTATTTCAATATAATTTTGGATTTCTTTTTTCATTAAAAGTGTGTGTTTTATCAAAAGAAGGCTGACTTTTCTTCTGTTCTCCTGAGACTTTAAAGTTCTCAAAAAGGGTATCAACCGTTCTCCGGGCAAGCCCGCTGACATTCTGTACAGAGGTACTGACCTGCTGCATTGCAGCTGTCTGCTCTTCAATTGCAGCTGAGGTCTCTTCACTGCTTGCAGCATTTTCTTCTGCTGTGGAGGCGGTCTCACTTATGCTTTTCTCAATATTTTCGATCTTGATGAGTCCTTCTTCCGCAAGCCTGTCAAGCTCAGCAAGCATGGAGTTTATAGTGGCAACCGCATCGACAATCTCATGGCTCTTATTCAGGGCCTGTTTAATGTTCTTACTCCCATTTTTCGCCTGGCTGTCTGCGGTGTTGATGGCGTCTGTAACTTTTCTGGTCTCTTTCTGGACGTTTGTAACGATCTCATTTATTTCGTCAGTGCTCTTTCTCGAATCTGCTGCAAGTTTCCTGACCTCGTCAGCAACAACGGCAAAACCTCTGCCGTATTCTCCGGCTCGTGCTGCTTCGATAGCTGCATTTAAAGCCAAAAGGTTGGTCTGGTCGGCAATGGACTTGATTTTTCCTGTGACGGCTCCGATGTTATTAACAGCGTCATCAAGAGAGTGGACGATGTCTCCCAGCTGGGAAATTCCCGCAACAAGCTGTTCCACTTCTTCGAGCGCCGTATTACTGAGCCCCTGGGCTTCATCGCTGGTTTTACCAGCATGGGAAGCATAACTGGAAGACTGCGTGGAGGATTCGCTCAGCTTTTTAAAGATCTCCTGAGAAGCTTTTATATCAGAAGCTGCTGTGCCTGCATGCCTGGAAAGGTTTTCGGAACCGGTTGCGATCTGCTCTGCAGCAGTTGAGATCTGCTGCATCCCCATGTTCATCTGGTTAACAGCTTCTTCTGACTGGCGGGCTTCTTCAAGAGTAGTAAGCATATCTTCGAGGACATTCTCAATAACAGATTTCAAATTATTGACAAGCCTGTTAAATTCATCAAAAGTATCACCGAAGTCATCGTCTTTGATTTTCTCAAGATGAATGTCGAGATCTCCTTCACTTATTTTTCGGATTCCGTCTCCAAGGTTTTTCAGGCAACTGCTGGTGTAGTTTAAAATTTCCTTGACCTCTGTTTCCCGGTCTTTCATCTCGGTCATATCTGTTATTACCATAAGGCTTCCAGCAATAGTTCCGGTTTCATCTTTTACAGGCACTGCTGAAAGCACGGTAAATAGAGGTTTATCCAGAGCTTTGAATTTGATGGATTTCTCCACATTATAGATACCTTCTCCGGTTTCCATCACCTTCTCAGCAAGTGTCCTTCTGGAACTGGTGTCCAGTAATTCGGAAGGGGACCTGCCAGTGGCTTCGTCAGCACTCTTAAACCTGCAGATTTCCAAAAAATACTCATTAATGTACTTTATTTTCCCGGAAGCGTCCACATAAAGCGCAAGTGACGGCCTGGGTATGCTGCTGACAATCGCCCTCTGTGACTCTTCTCTTCGTTTTATCTGGGGGGTAACGTCCAGAAACACGCCGTCAATATAAGCTATATTGCCATGTTCATCATTCACCAGACGGGCCTGCTCCTGAACAAATACCGTATCGCCACAGGATTTCTGGATCCTGTATTCGACCTGATAAGGACTCCTGGTTTTCATTGAGTTCTCAATAGCAGCATCGATTCTGGAAACGTCCTCCGGAAAAACAATATCTGACCATGAAAGTCTCCTGGAAAGAAATTCCGCTGCCGGGTAGCCGGTGAGTACTTCCACACTTTTACTGATATAACAAATAGGCCATGAAGATTCATTTGAGACTCTGAAAACAGTTACTGGCAGGTTATCTATCAGCCAGCCTGTCTCTATGGTTTCAGTATCTGCATCTTCAGTAAATTTATTTGAAGAGTCTGCCGACTCATTCAGTTTTAAATCGCTATTCTGTAAAGCCATGACCAATCTAGCCCCTTATGAGATATATATTAACAGATAATATAAATCAAGGGAGTATTTAAGTGTATAGGAAATTATAAAAAGATTCCGGATTTCAGCAGGAAAAACTGAGTAAATATTTATACAAAGAGTGCCTATTCTTAGTATGGTTCAGCCTGATATCGAATCGAAGCTACTGGGGATCTGCGTACTCATACTCATCATCTATATATTATGTAAACTGATCCCTGTTTTATCATTAGACAGTTAATTTAGAATTACTACATAAAAATTATAATTGTATAAAACTATTTTTTTTCCGGATACACTGCCAGTCAAACCCTTCTCTGTCGAGCGTCAGAGTTCTGAGAAAACTTCCTTTTCTGCTTTCATCGGATAAATTAAACGTTCTGCCGTTTTTTACCGGGAGATTTTCAGGGTTCCTGTGACCATGCACCTGATAGGTATTCTCATTCGTATTTTTGTTGAAATTTTCAGCGACCAGGAAAACGTCTTCAGGCTCTCCCACGCCGTTAATCATCTGTTCAGCACCCATAAAAATCAGGTTTTCAGGAAGGCTGCTCAGGCCTCCGTGAGTTACAAGCACGGATTTGTCATGGAACTTATAGTAAACGCAGGGCACTGTTTTCCCGCATAGTTTAAGGGCATCCTGCAAAGCCCCTTCTCTTTCAAGTTCTTTCAGAATACCTGTGGTATCAGAAAAATCTTCTATCCGTGTCTGCTTCTCACCGGCTGCAGGGCGGCAAAGGCGTTTTTCATTATCTCCTTCAAGCAGAACCACATTATCCCTGCACATGATTGAGACAAGGAACTTAACGACTCTGGAATTTTCATTTCCCCTGCCTGCATAATCTCCAAGAAAGATATACAGGTCATTGTCGTCCAGTCCGCATGAAAGGTATTTCATCAGGGCTGTATAACTGCCGTTTATATCCCCGATGTGGTGAATTTTTTTATAGTTAGAGAAATCAGGAGTATTATACTGCAGCCTTTTGCGGAATTCATGAGGCTTTATTACCGTAACAAATGAAGGTACGCTCTGCCTTTTGATTATAGCATACATCTCTTCTATTACAGTCTCAGGTACGATCTCATATGCAGGCCTTCCCGTGTTTCTTTCCTTTGCAAGTTCAGGAGACACATCAGAAAAATCAACGCAAAAAGCTTCATACCTGTAAGCTTTAACAGGAGACCTGTACTTTGCTATGTCAGCATTTCCTGCATTGGTTGCATCAAGGACTGTAAATTCACCCTCTTCCATGCGGCATTTAATAAGCGAATAAATAAGCCCCCATACCCTGCGGTTGATTTTCTGGGAAGTAACTGGTTGTCCGGTGACAGAAAGTACCGGGGGTTTTATAAGAAGCCGGACTGCGTCCGAGGAAATAGTATAAGGTTCAAGCCCTTCTTCCTTAACAAAAGTCGATTTGCCGGATCCGGGTATCCCCCTCAAAAATACAAGGTACCTCATATGACATCCCTTACTTTTCTTAAATTCTGCTTATTTGATCAATTCTGTATTTTGACCAGTATTTTTGTGTTGACCAGCTCTTCCTGTTTTAACCGGTTCTATTTATTTTAATCAATTTTGCTTAAACGAAAAATACCTGAGTTAATATTACTATTGATTTTTATAATATTTAATTAGATAATTTTATACCATATATTCTGGAAGAAGTGCAGGGAAAAATGGGAGTGGGTGGACTGCACTGACCTGAAAAAACATTGACGAAGCCTGCTTTTAGACCTGGCTGAATTTAAATCCGACCGGTAAGAGCGTTCAGAGGAGTAGAAACCCGGGAAAAATTATACTGGTGAAAAATATGGAAAGCAAGAGGGAATACGATTATATCCTGCCCGGCAGGGCAGAATCATACTGGCTGGCAACTGTACCCGAGCCCAGCTATCCTGCGCTTAAAGGGGACATCAGAGTTGATATTGCAATAATCGGAGGAGGAATAGCAGGGCTCACAACGGCTTACCTGTTAAAAGAAGCAGGTTTTTCATCCATTGCAGTGATTGAAGCGGGCCGCATCCTGAAAGGAGTTACAGGACACACCACAGCCAAAGTTACATCCCAGCACAGCCTGATCTATGACCGCCTGCTCTCAAAATTTGGAAAAAGGCAGGCGCAGCAGTATGCAGAGTCCAATCAGGCAGCCCTGGAGAAGATAGCTTCGATAGTGGCTTCAAAAAAGATAGACTGCGATTTTGTCCGCAAGCCTTCATATGTCTATGCAGGGTCCGAAGACTCTACCAATAAAATCCAGAATGAAGCTCAGACGGCCCGGAACCTTGGGCTTCCTGCTTCATTTGAAGAAAACCTGCCCTTGACTTTTAAAACGTATGGAGCAGTCCGCTTTAATAATCAGGCACAGTTCCACCCTGTAAAATACCTCAACGCGCTGGCAGAGGAAATTCATGAGGACGGATGCCACATCTTTGAGAATACAAGAGCATTGAAAATAGAAGGAGAGGAGCCTGTAACAATAACAACGGATAAGGGGACCATACGCGCACGTAAAGTTGTTCAGGCAACGCATTATCCGATCCACGACAGGCCAGGGCTGTTTTTCCAGCGCCTTTACCAGTCCCGCTCATATGTTCTTGGAGTCAGGATTAGAGATCCTTTTCCTGATGGGATGTTCATAAACGCCGAAGAGCCAGTCCGTTCCCTGCGCTCGCAGAGTACGGATAAAGGAGAACTTATTCTCGTGAGCGGAGAGGGGCACAGGACAGGTGAAGAAGAACACGAAATTTCCCGCTACCAGAACCTTGAGAAATGGGTAAGGTCCGTATATTCCGTAGATTCCATTGATTACCGCTGGTCCAGCCAGGATGCCATAAGCATTGACCATATTCCCTATATTGGCAGGCAAACCTCAGGTAATGACAGCATATTTCTTGCAACAGGGTTCAAAAAATGGGGCATGACCACGGGCACGGTTGCAGCAATGATCATTACGGACATGATCCGCGGGAAGTACAACCCCTGGGAAGAGGTGTATGACCCTTCACGGTTCAAGCCTGTGGAGTCGGCGAAAACCCTGCTCTCTCAGGCTGTGGAAGCCACCAAGGGCTTTGTGGGCGACAGGATACTGCCCACTCATAAAGAAGCGTCTCAGATTGGCCCGGAGGAAGGTGCAATCGTCAAAATAGAGGGGGAAAGAGTGGCAGCGTACAGAGACAGAAACGGGGTACTTTATACACTCAATCCCTCCTGCAGACACCTGGGATGTATCGTTTCCTGGAACGATGCGGAAAAGACATGGGACTGTCCCTGTCATGGTTCTCGATATAAAGCAACTGGCGAGGTAATTCACAGCCCTGCTGTTTACGGGCTTTCGGAAAAGAAAATCAGGGGACAGGACAAAAATAATATTCATACATAAGAAACAATTCGTAATTCCTATTTTTATATGAATATGCCGAAATAATAGTTTATGCCACCAGAAAATAAAAATTCCGATCCCTTTGAGGAATTAAAGTGGAGTGACCTGCAGGACTGGGCAGGAGGGAAGGCAACTGCAAAGGGGATAAAGTACCAGGAAGAAGAGAGGGTTAAAGAGATAAAGCGAACCCCTGAAGGCAGCCTTGTAGCCCTGGTAGAAGGGACATCTGATTATTTTACGGAAATTTTCCTGAAAGACGGGAAATTGAGTTCGGTCTGTACCTGTCCTGTGGGGCACGACTGCAAACATGGGGTTGCAGCGGTACTTGAATACCTTGAACTTGCAGAGCAGGGAGAAGAGGTTCTGATTGCTTCCGAAGAAGACCCTTTCGTTGCAAGAGCCAGACAGGAATATACCGGAGATGAAATCTCTGCCCTCGGAGAAGAAGAGTCATCAGCCAGGGCTCTCCGTGAGTACCTGCAGCGTCTGACCAGGACGGAATTGATCGAAATACTGGTGACATTTGCAGAAAAGGATACCGGGCTTGGAAAGTATCTCAAAGAAAGGCAAACTCTCTCAGCAGAAAACGTGGAAGAAATTGTAGGGGAAGTCTACTCCGAACTTGACGAGCTTCTGGAAGAAGCCGGAGATTTTGAGTATGCGGATTATGAAATGGATGTCCCTGATTTTTTAGACGTGCAGGTAGGGCTGGAAAGCCTGCTCGATTCGGGACACCCTGATGAACTTCTTGATATCGGAAAAGAGCTGATGGACAGATACGAAAAAATTGCGGATTATGATGAAGAAGGGGAGATAGGAACAAAAATATCATTTTGCATGGACGTGGTTTTTAAAGCTCTGACCCGTTCTTCAATTCCTGCTCACGAAAAAATGCTTTATATGCTTGAAATTGAACTCAGAGACAATTACAATATTCTTAATGAACACGGTTTCTGGGAAAAAGACTTTACTCCCGAAGAATGGAGGCGTTTTTCAGAATCCCTTAAGATCAAGCTAAAAGAAGCTGAAAAGACAGAAAATCCCCTTTATGACTCCCTCTGGCAGAGAGACTATGCTGTTGACAGGCTGGTTTATGCTCTTGAAAAATCCGGGCTCTTTGAGGAGGTAATCCCGTTATGTGAAAAAGAAGCCAAAAAAACAGGAAATTACATCCGGCTGGTAAGGGTGCTGCTTGACTCAGGGAAGAGAGAGAAAGCAGAAGAATGGATCTACAGGGGGATTAAAGAGACCAGAGAACATGAAACTGAGACTGCCCATCAGCTCTTGCAGATCCTTCTTGAGATTAAAGAAGGGGAAGGAGACTGGCTTTTTGTGTCTGCCCTTGAAACAGAAGAGTTTTTCAGGCATCCAGATATATCCAGCTATTCTAGCATGCAGGAAGGAGCAAAGAAGGCGGGAAAATGGGAAGAAGTCCGGGAGGCTGCCATCAGGTACCTGAAAAATGGAAAACTCCCAGCCAGTAAGGGTAAAAATAAAGAAAAAGCTTCGATCCTTCCCGGGGTTCTCCCGAAAACAGGGCTTCTGGAGAAGGAGTTATTAAAAAAGATCAAAACTCCTGTATTTGACCTGCTGATAAAGATAGCAATTCAGGAAGAGGACCCACAGGAAGTTATCCACTGGTATGAGGAGCTTAAAAAAAGCGGAGAAGAATCCCAGGGATACTGGCATTCAATCTCCGAAAGCGAAATTGCAAATTCGGTGAAGGAAAAGTATCCTGAAGTTGCGCTTGAAATATGGAAAAGCCTTGCAGAAAAGCTGATTTCGGAAGCAAAAGTGGGCTCGTATGAAGAGGCGTCCGCATACATTAGAAAAATAAAAGAAACATTCGAAGCCAGCGGAAAAAAAGAAGAATGGGAGAATTATCTCTCTGAGATAAAGGAGGCAAACAGCCGTAAAAAGAAGCTTCTTGGGATTCTGGATACACTTGGAGAAGACAGGATCATAAAGGTATAAATAATAAGAGGAGAAGCATCAGCATCTCCTCTTTAAAGTCAGGAATACACAGGTAAGCAGCACCATAAACAGGTAAGCAGCACCAATGAAAATCTAAAATCCAAGCCTTCTGCATTCTCATTTTCATTAAAAATAGGAAGAAAATGAGTATTTAAATAACCGGAGATATTTTTATTCTTCAACCGGTTTTATACTTAACTTGAATCATTCTATATACATTTTTTTACATGATTTATGTATTTCAGAATTAATTTTTATCAGCATTTGAGAGAAAAGCCAAAAGCCTTTGTAGCTATTTCCGAGTCATTTCTATTTTTTGCCTCAAAAAAACACTACGTTACGCCGTTTCAAAGAAGAGAAAAAATAATTCATACATGGCAACTGTATAAATTATCGCGCTTGTGCAGGTAAAACTGGAGCATTAAGTTTATACAGAAAACTATTAAATAATTAAGATTCATACTAATTATCAGCAAATTTAGACAATGTTGAGATCATATAGGAAGCTTTGGGAAGAGGTAGAAGTATTAGAGATTATACTTCCCTATTTGATCTCAGGCAAATATATCAGATTATAAATAGGGAAGAGGAGTGGGGAATTTGAGGATTTTAACTAAATCCGGGTACTGGAAACCTGCCTGATCACATTTAGCGGAGTTGCAGCATCCTGTAACTGTGGATTAACGAGTATATTACCCTGTTTACCGGGAAAAATATAGAGATAATGCTCTGCAGTTTTTTACCTGAGTGAGAAGGGTGCTTTTATGGAGACAGATCAGTACATAGTGAGTACTGTAGAGATGGTCTGGATCTTTAAGAGGGATAAATCCACGTTTACCAATGCGATTTCTGCCTCCAAATAAATGTGCTGTTTTATCTGAAGATATCTCGCATAGCTGTGATTATGATCTTTTGCCGGTTGTGAACCACAATGAAGAGATCCGTCAGATCAGTGCATAAAAATTGAGATTTCCAGAATAAAACAGATGCCTGCTATCATAGGTTTGCGTTAAAATTTCCCTTTAAAATCTGTTACCAATTGAGCAGTCAGCTCAGTAAGATGCTTGGTGGGGTTCGAGATGGTTAAAGAACGTATCGGAGATTTTGTAAAATTTCAAAAAACAGAAGTAATAAATCGACCGGAGACTATATTTGGAAGAAAAGAGAAGAGCGATAAAAAATTCTCTGATTCTTCCGGCAATAGCGTAAATAAATTGATACCTGTTGCCTCATTAATTCTGGCTGTATTAATCACTCTTTCAATCGGATTATTTCTTTACGAGGGAATTAACCACTTAAATAATGGTACTCCCGGCAGTGTTACTATCCTGGAAGAACCAGAGCTTCTTGACGCACTGAGGAATGCGCAGGATAGAGGAGTTCTTCTTGCAATGCATGGATGGGCACATGAAGATTATTCAACTCTAACGCCATTGCAGATAAAAGAAAATATAGAAAAAGGAAAATACGTCTTTGAAAAAGCCGGGATTGTTCCTGTGGCATTCATCCTTCCAGAAGAACCTATTCATGGAACAATAGATGCATCACTAAAACGGGAAATAGAGAGCAACGGGATCCCAACAGAGTTACCTGTGCTCGAAACCGATGGAACCTACAGGAACGAATATACATGGAACTGGCGTGAAATGGAAAGTTTAGAAGATTCCCGATACCAGGAGGCTTCTGAGCAAATAAGGGAGGATAATCCGACAACGATTCTGCTCCATGCACAGGACTGGAATCCTTATACGAAGCAGTTTATCACTGATTACTTATCATCGACCAATGAGAGAAATGTCACCATCAGGGTAGATGATGTCGAGGTGAATACCAGACCAGAAATGGTCTCTGACATGGCCCAGTTGACCCAATACGAATCAGTTGGACAGGTTGCATTTGCAGTAATTCCTGCGGGAGCAGGAAAAGGAGACAACCCTGCTATCGGGAACATAAATATAAACAGGATTATGGGGGTTTACTTCTGGTTCTTTATCATAACCTCATTGTTGCCACTTTCATTTTTTGCAACATGGAAATTGTTATCGAAGTGGCACAAAAATAGGAAACAAAACAGGTATTTACTTGAGGATGGCCGAGATCCAAAAGATCCAAACACGAAAGGTCCAATATTAGTCTCCGTTATTTCCCCGGCTTATAATGAAGAGAAATCAATAGGGAAATGCCTTCAATCTATTCTTAATCAAGACTATAAGGGAAAAATGGAAGTGATCGCTGTTAATGACGGCTCCAGCGATCGAACTGCAGAGATTATTTCAAAGTATCCTGTAAAACTTCTCGACCTTAAAGTTAACGGAGGAAAAGCAAACGCTCTTAATAAAGCTATTGAGATTGCAAAAGGAGACATTCTGATCTTTACGGATTCAGATTCTTATATGGCACCGAATGCTGTGAGTTCTCTGGTGAAATGTCTCAATGAGAATGAAGAAGCCCAGATGGTGGCAGGAAACGTGTTTATTCATGATAACCGGGGAAAAAAGGAATCATGAAGTATTTCCAGATGATTGAATATCGTACCGAACAGGAGATTATCCGCCACCTTCAGGGCTTGTCAGGCAGCATCCTTGTATGCCCTGGCCCTCTCACTGCTGTCAGGCGCAAAGTGTGTGATGTAATTAGCTTCAGTAACGAGACCATAGTTGAAGATGCTGACTTTACGATTAAGGCTCTTAAAAACTCAATTAAAATTATTCAAGAACCAGAAGCAATAGTCTACACTGACGCACCTGAGACTGTTAAAGGGTGGTATAAACAGAGGAAGAGATGGTGGTATGGAAATCTCCAGTTATGGAGACTCCACAAAAAATGGGCAATGAAGAATCCGTGGATGATATTCAATTATTCAGGATATATAACAGGGATTTGTTCAATCATCCTGATCATGTCAATACCATACTTAATCCTTCAGTATGACAACATTCCAATGATACTGATGAGTGGAATCCTGTGCCTTGCATTCTCTATAATGCTGTACATTATATACATTGGCCCATTATTTGCCACAGACAAAAGATTATTACTAATGTTGATACCTTATGTATTGATCTATGCAACAATAAAAGTAGTAGTAATCAGCAGCCTTTTCCTGTGCTACCTGACAGGTAAAGGAGTAAAAGTTAAATTCGGTGCAAAGAGCTTTGTGGTGAGGTAATGAAAAAAGACTACAAAAAATATTTTTTAGCAGGGCCAATACCCTTAATTTTAGTTATAATTCTATTTTATTTACACCCGGTTAACGAAGGTCCTCCGCGATCAGAATATTCGGAAGGAATATGGAATAATTGTAATTTTACAAAACCTGCTGAAGAGTGGTCTGCGGCTGCTAAGAGGTTTGGGGGAGAAAATGCAGTGATTGATCTGGTCGTTGCCCAGGCTCATGCAAATGAGCTTACATACCTGCCATATCCTTTTGAAAAAAGTGAAAATGTTTACAGCTACAGTCAGACTGATCAGGTAGAGCCATACCTTAAAAAATTCGATGAAGATGGCTTGAAGGTGATCCTTTCAATTCAGCCTAATAATGCTGATGTAGCAGATTTGATTGACATTATACTTACAAGGTATGGTCATCATGAAAGCATAATAGGTGTAAATATTGATATGGAATGGAAATTGACCGGGAACCCGTGTCATGTCAGCAATGAAGAGCGTAACCTCTGGTTAAACAGGGTCCAAAAATACAATCCGGAATTTAAACTGTTTCTGACTTATTTTAAAGATTACACCTATTTCCCAGATGATGCAGAAGATGTTGTCATCCTATATGATGGAGAGAAAGCTACTCAAACAACACTCATGAGAGAATATGGAAATCTTGCGAGCCATTATACATCAGCAGGAATATATACAGGTTATTCCTCCAGCACCCCGCCAACAGCATCTCATGATAGTATCATGGCTGCAGCTCCGAATACGCAGTATATCTTGCATATAGTCTGATAAATATTGGATATCAAAATATCTCTACTTTGAAACTTAAATACGGACCATAATGCCTTCAGAGAATGAATAAAGGACGGATCATCAGGAAACGAAGTGGAAGTAAAGCAAATTTTTATATATAAAAAACGCTCAATAAAAATTGAGTTTGGTGAGTTAACCTGGATTCTGATTTCTGGTTTTGATTCAAAAAAACAGTCCGAATACAATAAAGAATGCTATTTGAATAAGGAGTGGAAATTAATGGTAGCAAAAGTCAACAAAGAAGAATGCACCGGATGCGGGACCTGCGTAGATGAATGTCCTGTAGAAGCAATCATTATTGACGAAGATGAAGGCTGTGCGGTAGTGGATGAGGATGAATGTGTAGACTGCGGGGCCTGTGAAGATGTCTGTCCCATAGGAGCCATAAAGGTCGAATAATACAGGATTTACAGTTAAAGATACACTCTGAAAAAGAAACCTCACCAATTGAATTAAGGAAAAAGAATAGGAAAGCTAAAAAGCATATTTTTCAGCTCTTCAGAGCATTTTCCCATTCAGACTCCCTCTTTTTTACATTTCGCCGGTTTATTCCACTTGAAGAAGGCAGAACCTTTGTCTCATAGCCCATTGCACTGAGGACCGGCTCATATCTTCCTGATGCCTTGCCATTAAAAAATACCTTCTTCAGTTCCGGTGCCATCTCTTTTAATTCAGAAAACTGATTTACCTCTTCTTCCCTTATGTTTGAGTCCTGGCTTCCTTTCCTTTTTCCGGCTTTAAAAACGTCCCAGAGCCCTATTCTGTGGCGTTTGAGAGTTGTAAGCCTTGTTTCATAATCCATATCCTGGAGATTCTCTCCTATTGCATTACCGACCAGCCTCCAGAAATCATTGCCCGGATGCCCGTAATACTGCCGCCTCCTCAATGACTCGTCGCCGGGAAGTGACCCCAGAATAAGAATCTCAGTATTATTATCGAAAACTGGAGGAAACCCTCTTTTTATCATGGTAAAGAAAACTTGATTCGGAAATACTTTAATTTTTAGAACCTAAAAAAAGTGAATTAGTGTAGAATCCTTCCTTATTAAATTAGTGTAAAACCCATTTTGAATTCTTATTGAATAAGTATTGGATTTTAAAAATCCAATACCGGATCAAATCTTTATAACCTGCTCAGACATGTCCTTATAGTAGTCGAAAAGTTCCCTGCCCCATTCAAGAGCGCTTTTTTCAAAGCTTACCATCTCGTGGTTATAATATCTCCCGTCTTTTGAGATCATGGATAAAGAAATGAACCGGTCGGTAATAATGCTGGAAGCAAGATCAATCCTGTCGTCACAAACAAAAAGGGAAGTGTTCTCCATATTCAGGAACTCTTCTACACCTTTCCTGTAGTCACGGACCAGCTTCCTGTATATTGGCCTTTCAAGGACAAGAGATACCTCAATCCCTTTTTGCGCGAGATCCAGATAAAGGCCTGGATATCCCGGACGGAAAAACGAAGATATTTCCATTACTATTCTGGACTTGTAAAGTGGGTCCATAATTTCCGGAGGGTAATCGAAGATATGCGTCCTTTCGGGTATAAGTTCTCTACAGGTGCCCAGTTCCCCGATTCTGTCCAGCAGGTGAGCAGGAAGAGTACGCAGGTTCTGCCTTGCCCAGTAATCGTGGTTCTCATCAAATACCTGGAAAGTAGAGAGAAGCGGCTCCATTTTGGGGACTATAAGTTTCCCTTTTACAGAGAGTTCGTAACTATCTTCGTTCTGCACCAGCAGCCCATCTTTAAGAAGTATACGGATCTGAGCCATAATAGGGCTGGAACTGACTTCAAGCTCGGTCTTTATCTCTTCAATCGTTTTTGGCCCGTTCTTCAGGAGCAGAAGCAAATTTTTCCTTTTGTCCGAAAAAAAAATGGTATCTATTAACTGCAGTTCCATACTCATTCTATTTAGCCTCCCTCCGGAAAGGAGTTTGATATCAATGTAATAAGATGATTAATTCGGGATTTAAATCTCCAAACATGTATTAAAGCTGTTGACACGCCAGTATTTCAGGCATCCCAGTATTTCGAGCCCGTCATTATTCGAGCTCGTTATTGAGACCATTATTATCCGAGCTCGTTATTGAGACCATTATTATCCGAGCTCATTATTGAGATCATAATTATTCGAGATCATCATTATCCAGACTCATTATTGAGATCGTCATTATTGAGATCGTCATTATTTAGTGAAAGCTTACAAGCTGGGATTCGACAAATGTCTCGTTTTCTGACGTGCATATAAAACTGTCAATGATTTTCTCGCTTACAACCTTTAAAGCCCTTGATTTGTAGAAATCAAAGAGCTCTTTTGCCCAGGAAATTGCCTGAGGCTCGGTACAGTGCATATACTCATGATAGAACCTGCCCTGGTCGTCAAAGAGAGAGATCATCATCCCACGGTCGGAGACGATGAGTTCGGCAATCTTCACTCCATCCTTACAGACAGAAAGTTCGGTATTGTCCATTGTGGTGAATTTACGTATTTTCCGTTCATAGTTATGGAGAAACTTTTCGAGCACAGATTCCGTAAAAATAAGTGAAACATCGGACTCAAGTCTTGCAAGCTTCAAAAAGAGAGGAAGGAATTCAGGCCTGTAAAAAGAGGAAAATACCATAAGATAGCGGGAAGAAGAAAAGAAGTCCAGAAGTTCTGTATTTGGTTCGAATATCTGGCTGGGATCCGCTTTGATGGGGTTGCAGTCCTTGATGTCTCCTATCCTGTCAAGAAGGTACTGAGGGATTCCATCCAGGTCGTGTTCCATCCAGTAGTTGTCTTTTTCAACGAGGCAAAGTACATCTACAAGGGACCTGACTTTTTTGAATACCTGCTCTCCCATATCTGTTAATTCATAGCTGCCATTTTTCTGGATAACCAGGTCGCTGTCTGTAAGCCTTTTGATCTGAGGCAAGATAGCTGTGGGAGAAACATCGAGGATAACTTTAATTTCTTCCATTGTTCTGGGTTCTTCTCCCAGGAGCAGGAGTAGATCCCTTCTTTTCTGGGAACGAAATACTACATCTATTAACTCAGGTTGAATTCAAACCACCTCTATCTTGTTTTTTTGTCAATGTAGGATATATGATCTTGCGGCACAGAAAATTTGCCGCAGCGAAGAAAAATTTGAGACCCTTTCGCTTTCTCTGCGGGCTGAACAGAAGGAAAAGTTTGTGCCATAGTTGGAGGTAACCGATAAGCAGAGATATATAAAAGCGTTTGGATTAATAATTTACAAACCTGAGGGAAGTTAAACAGAGGAATTAAAAAAGTTAGACGGAAAAGGAGAAATTAAAGAAAAAACAGCACCATAAGCCAGAATTTAAAAGGAAAATAACACTAGAAGTTTATAAATTAATTTTATAATTTACAGAGATATAGTAAATAAGAACATTGAAATTTTTGAATCGCTTTATCTGAATAATGACATTGTTTAAAAAAAATTAAATTGTTTTAATTCACATACATAGTCAAGTCATTGAAGCTGTTACCCGGAATTCACTTCAAAAATTTAGAGCTCTTTTATCAAAAAATAAAAGTCCAGAAAATATGGAGGCAAAAAGTCTCAAGGTAGCCTCAAAATTTTAGACCCTGTGTTTTTTCGTAAAAATCAGGAAAAAATTTCCGTCGGTTATGGTATATGTGATGATTTCCCCTAATTATGATGTAAACACATGCCAGTGTACTGACATGCAATACATTAAAAAAGGAAAAGTTCCGGAAAACAGGAGAAAGAAGATTTTTTCACCGGTACATACCGTAGAGATCTGGAATTTAGCCCTTCAAAGAAGAAAAACTCCAGATAAGAGTATTACCACGGAAAAATAGCTTTACAGAGGCAAAACCGGAACCTCCAGCGCCTTATGAACCCGGAAACTGCAGATTCGGAGAGGCAAGGACCTTTTTGTTAAAATCTAAATGGAGGTTTAGAAATATGTTGGACTTTACAGAGGCAAGTCTGAAAAAGGTATTAACCAGATACAATGTAGCTCTGGAAAAGGCAATGACGCCAGAAGACGCCGCCGAAGAGCTCTATCCTAAGGACGAACTTATTTACCCGATTGCAAAAGCTATCTTCGAAGGAGAAGAAGACGACGTAATCGAGGGTCTCGAAGCAGCAATTAAAGCAGGCAAGGACCCAATTGCTCTTATCGATGACGCACTAATGGTCGGCATGGGCGTTGTCACAAGACTCTACGATGAAGGTATCATTTTCCTCCCCAATGTCATGATGTCCGCTGACGCCATGCTTGATGGTATTGAATTCTGTAAGGAAAACTCCGAAACTGCTCCTGTAACAAAGGGAACTGTTGTCTGCCACGTCGCAGAAGGTGACGTTCACGACATCGGGAAGAACATCGTTACAGCCCTCCTCAGAGCAAACGGCTACAATGTAGTTGACCTCGGAAGGGACGTTCCTGTCGATGAAGTTCTCAATGCAGTTGCTGAAAACAACCCAATCCTGGTCACAGGTACTGCACTCATGACCACCACCATGTATGCATTCAAGGAAGTTAACGACAAACTTCTCGAGAAAGGATACAAGATTCCATTCGCATGCGGTGGCGGAGCAGTTAACCAGGACTTCGTATCCCAGTATGCACTCGGTGTATATGGTGAAGAGGCCGCTGACGCCCCCAAGATTGCTGACGCAATCGTTGCAGGTACCACAGATATTGCAGCATTAAGAGACAAATTCCACAAGCACTGAGGTGAGTGAAATGGCAGCAACAAGATTCACTAAGATGGCATACGCAAGCGCAGACGAAATGACCTTCGGCGTATCCAAGTACCCTGTAAAAGCAGGACTAGGCCTTGAAATCGGTGCAGGTTACACAATTCCTGAAGTTAACTACGCCCCAAGACCAGAAGCCGGCGCATCCAAGGAAAAACTCATAAAAGAATACGAGAGGATCACCACTGACATCATGGCCAGAATGGTCCAGGTCGGTTTCCCGGCAGTTATCCTCGAAACAGAACACGTTCAGCAGATGTCCAACAACCCCTCCTGGGGAGCAGAAGTTGCACACGCCCAGAAGACCATCATGGAAGAATACCACGATGAATACGGCATAAAGTGCGCACTCCGCCACACAATTGGTGACATCCGTGAGAACAGGGACTTCCTCCAGCTCAGAGGCGACAAGTACTCCGTCTTCCTCGAAGCATTCGAAGAATGCGCAAAGGCTGGCGCAGACCTCCTGTCTGTTGAATCAATGGGTGGTAAGGAAGTATTCGACTACGCAGTTCTCAGGAACGACATCGCTGGTATGCTCTACGCAATCGGCTGTCTCGGGTCCATTGACATGGAACTCATCTGGTCTGACATCTCCGCAATCGCAAAGAAGACCGGAACTGTTTCTGCTGGTGACACAGACTGTGCCCAGGCAAACACCGCAATGTTCATCGGCGGTGGACTGCTCGACAAGAACCTCGCCCACACCCTCGCAATCCTCGCAAGGGCAATTTCCGCACCCAGGTCCCTCGTTGCATACGAGTGTGGCGCTGTTGGTCCAGGAAAGGACTGCGGATACGAGAACGTTGTCATTAAAGCCATTACCGGTATGCCAATGACCCAGGAAGGTAAGACCTCCACCTGCGCTCACTCTGACGTAATGGGTAACCTCATTATGCAGTGCTGTGACTGCTGGTCCAACGAGTCTGTTGAATACCACGGTGAATTCGGCGGTACAACCGTTCAGTGCTGGGGCGAGTCCCTTGCATATGACTGCGCACTCATGAACACCGCTCTTGAAACCAAGAACGACAAAGTACTCAGGGACCTCCTCATGCTCTCCGACAGGTACAGAGACCCACAGGCCTACGTGCTTGCATACGACAACGCATACAGGATCGGTCAGGCAATCGTCAAAGACGGAGACAACATCTACCTCAGAGCAAAGAACGCTGCAATCGCATGCTGCGACATCGTCAGCGAAGGTGCTGCAGGCAAGCTCGAGCTCTCCAGGTTCGAGACCAAAGCACTCGCAGACGCAAAGGCATCCCTGGACTCCCTCACAGACGACATGGACAAGTTCATGGACGACTGCCTCACAAAATACAAGAGCGAAGTTAAAGTCTTCCTCCCTGAGAACTACGGCTTCTAAGCCTCCAGTTCTCTTTTTCTTTTTTCTTTAAATTTACTTACTGCACTTTTATCCTCATTTTTTGAAATGAAAAATATAGTGTAGCCTCTATAGCTCCTGCATCATCCCCACATGCTTTTCTATTATCTATAAATCGACTCCCGTTTTCCGCCATACATGAAGTCAGGAAAAGGCTGCTTCGCAAAAAACAGCGACAAAAACTTAACAGGCTGGATGTTGAGTTTTCAGACTTCCTGTAAAACGGTGAGACCACATTTACAGCATATTAACAAACAGACATGAAGACGTTCCGGTCTGAAAACATGGATTATTCGGGGAGAAACAGACTGATAAATTTAATAAAGTTGGAATGCATATTCAATAATATGATATTGCCAGAAAATACAATAATCAAATTGATACTGGTCACGATAGTTATTTTCGGCATAGCAACCTACTTCCTGTTAGCCAAATTATACGGATTAGCAAAATTATACTTATGGCCTCAAGACAGGAGAAAACAGTAAACGACTCGTGACCGGATTTCCTGTAAATCAAAGAAGAAACATTCCCCTTGGATATGATTACAACAACATCAGGCTTCGGATTTCAGGTTGATCCATGCTAACTTTTTTACCTCCACATGCAGGCTCTTCACTCCATCCAATATGAAGAAAAAACCTGAAAACGCCATCAAGTTACAAAATTTCTATAATTTTATAGACAACAGTTGCAATAAAAAGTACCAGCAGTGGTCCGATCACCATGTTTAAAGAACTTATTATAGTTTTTCTTTGCACTTCCGATACTGAGAGGATATCCTTGAGCAGGAGAAATAAAACCAATCCGAATACAATTGCGTATTCAAATACAGGAATTCCGGTTGTGTTTACCATTGAGACAGCACTGTATATCACACTTACTAGCATTTAAACGCCTTCGAATGAGTTTATTCTATGAAACCTTTGAAAATCTTCAATCCCATTATGTCGATGAATTAAAGCATTGAGAGTTAATTTCAACGTCCGTAGAATTCGAATATTGGAATTGAATTTAATAACTCTGTGTGAAACTATCCCCCACGTTCTGATTTATTAAGCAGAATAAGTAAATAAATTCAATAGAAAAAACTATTCTGAGGTTTAATAGTTACATAAGATATTGACTATTTGAAAGATTAAAAAATATTTTTTGAAATATTCAGTAATTGTAATATGAAGATGTATTATTCTATAACTATAAATTAGAAATGTGTGATTCCATATATAATATAGAAGTACTTTTTCCCTTTTTCTGCTATTAAATACGGGAAATTTACTCTAATAGATTAAAACCTGATCGTGACCTGAAACCGGTAGAACTCCTGGAATAGCTGAGTGCACATAAAAAAATTTAGTGAACGGAAGACATCGAGTCTTCCCTCAGAAGTGGTTCATATTTGATTATCGAGGTCTATTGGGTGATAGTCTATGTAAGTATAATTTTCTTGATCACTCCAGGACTCTGAAACTCCCAATCCCAGCTCAGCGGCATAAGATTGGACAAGACCTGTCGCCTGTGAACCTACTTCTCTTCTAACATAATCTACCATGACCGAGTCTGTTGCTACGGGGTCAACTCCAAAGAAAAGTGTTTCTGGAGGCTTGTTTCCAAATGACTTCCATAACGTAGGTGGACCATAATTAATATCGGGATTACCCATTATACCGTCACCTACAACTAATCTTGTTTTTTCTCTAAAAACTGGATTATTATTGATGTCTGCCAAAAGTTTTGCAAACGGCTGGGCATTATGTGCAGGGTCATCACCCAGAGCATCGGCAGTATAATATACACTTCCAAAATTATTTTTCAAACTGAAAGTTACTCTCCCAACACTCTTCATTCCATGTCCTTTTAACTGAGGCATATTAATTATATAAGTTGCATCAGCAAACACTTGAGCAGGCCTTATTTTTTCATCATATGCTGTGCTTGTAGATGCATATACGGAGTCATCTGGAACGTAACCGGTCACTGAAACGTTTGGTCTTCCTTCAATGTATGCCTCACAATTTTGATTTATATAGTACTGCACTCCCTTGTCTTCAATTCTTTCCCTAAATTTATCATGTATAGGCCTTGATGGGTCAGTTATCCATATTTTTTCCGAGGGGACACCAGCAGACTTCAATCCACTTATTACGGAATTTACAACTGCAGCATAATTAAGCATATTTGTATTGGAATCATCATTATAATAGAACCCATTAGAGGAAAAATGCCAGTTATTATTAAAATTCACTTTAATTACAACTGACTGCCCGGCAGTATATGGAATTATCTTTCTCCATCCTTCTTGAGGAGATGTTGTTCCAGTCAATTCCATAATTCCAGCATCTACCATTTTATCAATTTCAGTTTGATTCATGTAGTTATTAGGATTTCCCTCTCCTTCCCAGGTAGAAGCATTTGAATTATGAACTGTTACAACTCTATGAGGAGAAGGTAAATCATATGCAGCCGGAATTGTTGCAAATTCAATTTGACCAGATTCAGATTCAATGGAAGAATTTATTCCAGGTCCAGATTCTACAGGAGAGGCTACTGGCCCATTAAAGTAATTCGTAGTTAAAAATACTCCAAATCCAAATATAGAAGCCAGGATTAATGTAAACAGAGATAATCTACTAAATTTAAAATCCTGAGTGAAAAAACCTCTAATTTTTGTTAGAAACAAATAAAGTGGAGAAGCTACTGCAACTATTACAAATGTACTCAGGTTTGTAGCAGCAACTCTCTGGCAGGGATAAACAATTCTTGAGGGTTTGGTTCCTGACTTATATATTAACCAAAACAAGCTTGCAAGAGCTACGAAGAAAAAACTGGATTCAATTTTGTGCCACAAATGTTTTATCCTGTATTTCAAAGGAATTTTTCCAGAATGGCTATAATTATGGGAATGGACTTTATCATGGGAATTATTACAATGATCACTTATAAAATCTTTCATATGATCTCCGGATGTTATTCATTATAATTACGCATATAGAGCAAACTTTCAGATGATATTAATTATATATTGTCATTTTTTTGCATCAAATTACAGATTTAAAAGTATATAGTTTTAGAAACTGGAAAGTAAATAAACTTAATAGAAGAAATATTCCTTACAGTTTGTAGCGTCACCCAGTAAACAAATCTATTTCTTTGAATATTAGAATTTAAAAAATAAATATTCAAATCATGAAATTGAATTAAAAAAATCTTATTGATCTGAGAATAAAACCGTTTTTTGGATGAGACACACAATAGTTTGACGCCTTATCCTCATTACAGTAAAAATGTAATTAAGAATATAAATCGAAGATATAACAACAGACTCCGGGAAATCTGCCCATTCCCGGAAGCTGCAGGGAATTCCAGTTAAATAAACAATACCCAAACGGGAAACTAAGTATTTAAAAATTAATAGAAAAGCTTTAACACTTCAGGAATTAGATCATCTCTATAATATTTAATTTGAGCAAGGTTCAATTCATTTATATTTATTGGAATTATTTCTCTATTTACCTGAACCTCAGGTTTATAGTCTGTTCGTTTAATACCAAACACTTCAAAGTCGGATCCTAAGATAATTATCGAGAGATTATTTATAAAATCTGAAAATGGTATGTATCTAATAAAACGAAAATCCTTTGTGAAGCTTTCACGGCTAATTACAGGATTAGATGTAATATCAGTTATTGTTTCCATATATTCTTTAGATGTGCGAAAATGATGTGTAATTCCAATTCTTGCTGCTCTATTAATCTTTGTGATAAATAATTTTAGCAATGATGACACACAGGGTTCTTTGATGATAATTAGTCCATTTGGAGAACAAACTCTCCAGATTTCGTCTAAAAGAGATTTAGGGTCATTGATGTGATGAAGGGTCTCCTTGCAAAATACTATATCGAATGATTGATCCTTAAAAGGTAGCACTGTACAGTCAGTAATTACTCTTTCAAAATAACATTCTTTTACCACCTTATCTGATGCAAAGATAAATTCCGGGCATATCTCTGTGGCGGTTACATCATAACCCCTACTCGCAAACTGCCAGGCCTGAAAACACCCCCAACCGGACCCGATATCTAACACCTTTCTTCTATTCATAGAGTTCTCATCAAAAGCTTCTATGTAATCGATAATCTGTTTACCTTTTTTAGAACTAGACATTGCAAAATTTATATGAGATTGTAGATCATTAGCAGTAGAAGTCCATTCATTTTCAGCTTTGATCTCTTTTATTCTTTCTTCCTTGTGATCAAGCTTTAGACCAAAAATAGAAACTCCTTCTTCGATATCAAAATTAAAATGACAATTTATGCAATGAAGGCTTCCTTTAGTAACATTATCCATCTCATTTTGAATTTCATTTAATTTAAGATTTCCCAGACAACGTGGACAGGATAAAGTATTCAAAAAACTTTTATACACAATAAACCCCCTTTTATTACTAAACGTGATTAACTATATTAATATTAAAGAATATGAAATAAGAAAAATAGTTATACTAGCCATTATTTAGAAGAATATTTCCTTTTTATATCACGACTCTTTTGAATAAAATTTTTGTTATTTTTTACAGGAGAAAATGTAAACCCCTGACTGTATATCTGAGAGTATATAAGATTTAGCTTCAAAACATTCAACTGTTATTGCTTCTGCTAAATTATTTTTCGTATTAAGAATCTGTGATAGTAATTGCTATCACCACAACCCATAGAGAAAACCAGGCAAGAAGACTGTAAAGAGAACTGTATAACGGGGAATCTCCTATACCTGAAAGAGCCGGGATCATTAAGACGGAGAAAACCAAAATATATAAAGCATCTCAAGTGCAGTTTCATGCCCGGATATCCAATTTACCCTTGAGAACGGAAGGAGCCTGCATGAATTACTAGCAGTACAGGACTTTTGGTACACTGCCAAAAATTATGGAATTAATCAAAGAGCCTATCCCAAAACTCGAAATTTGCTCTTTTGGGTCTCGTATTTTGAGTGACCAATCAATCTCCTGATTGTGAAAGCATTCATGAATAATTCTGATAATTGGGATCAAAACTGGGTTTTGGGATGAGCTCAAAAATAAAGTCTTCAGGTCTTACCAAAAACTGTAGTATTCTTAACTGTAACCATTACGAACCATAGTTTTCTGAGAGTTCATTTATTGCTATCATATTGTGCCATAACATTATTGCAAAAATTGTAAGTCCTACATTTGTGTAATTTATGTAATACTGTTACATCGCTTTTATCAATAAATTCTGGAACCTGGCCTTCCTGAAAACCTGAATTAGAATTATCAACGCTCCAGTTCCGTAACTGATTATCCAGGCATATCCGATCCCTTCAATCCCAAGAACAGGTATAAGCAGAAAAGCCAATCCGATTAACAAAATAAAAATTATTCCGCTAAGTAATGTAATTTCCTTAGTATCTTTCTGAATCCTTTTTATTGCAAAGTAGACATTATTCACCACCACAAAAAAACTGGCAAAGATCATTAGCCTGAAAACACCTGAACCCCCTGCAACATAATCCTGCCCAATGAATCCGAGTATCAGGCTGCCATATAAGTAGAAAAATAACGCAATTGGAGTTAGAAGCAAAAATATAATGACAAGTGATTGAATAACGGTTTTTTTCAGTGATTGACCATTACTCCCTTCAACAAACAAAGATGTACTGATAGATTCTGGAATCATAAATAATAAAGACACAATCCCAAAGACAATGTAGTAATAAGCTGCCTGTTCAACCAGATGCATATTCAGGATCATAATTGGCAATAATGTATTCGGAACAGTCATAAACAAACCTGTAAGGAAGTTTCCGGCAGAAAAATTAAAACTATCAGTCAAAAATTTACGGTCTATTTTCAGTTTTAGATCAGTCCCGGACTTCAAAATTAGAACTAAAGAAATTAAAAATGCAATAAAGAATGAGGCACCCACTGCATAGAAAATTCCAATAGCTCCCAGAGAGATAAATAGTATCACAAACAGCACTCTGGAACCCACAATCAGGTTCAAATACAGTTGAAATTCTGCTTCTCTAATTGCGACAAAAAAGATACCTGCCATGAATATTACTGAGCTCGAAGTAAGTGATATGAAGTAAAAAAGAGTATATAGTGGTGATCTTAAAAAAGAGAGTTCTGGTGAAAAAGAATTTATCCCTGATATAAATATTAAGCCAAAGATTAATGCAATTAATGTTGAAATAACTGTAGATGTGCTGAAAACCTTACATTTATCATGCGTGGGAAAAAAACGGATAATTGAATAATCAAGGCCAAATCTTGATAAATTAACAATTAATGTCATTGAGGACATAATTCCAGTTGCAATTCCCACATCGCTTGCGGAATAAAATTTTGCAGCCAGAAACCAGAAAATAAAGCCAAAACCTGCAGTAGATATGCTTGAGAGCATGAGAAAAAAAGCATTTTTAAATAAAGAGTCATGAAGGAAGTTAATGTGATGTATTTTTGTTTGAATGTATGAAATCATTGTCGAACTCCTTCATTTGTCATTAGTTTAATAGTTTTCTTGCCTGCTTATTACGATCCCTGTGCAAAATTGTTTTTTACTCCGCCAGATATAAATGGGATTTTTCACTATTATATATTTTATTAGAATTTTTTAATGTGGAATTATAAAATAATGTGTCTTGTAAATCCACGTCTTCTTCACCATCTTCTACTTTATCCACGGAATATTTCCCGAGAAATAAATATGAATTATATAGTGTTGTTGTGTTTGTTTGTATTGGGATTAAATCCTTTGAGTAGAAATTTTCTGCGACTAATAAACCATCTCTGCTCTTTATAGTATCCCACTGGTTGAATACAGCTATTCTATTATGCTCATTCTCGTGAGATTTGAGCCAGTCAACTCCACAAATCTCACTTTCAGAATAAACAGGCCAACCGGAATTTGGATTTATATTTATACAGTAGCCCGGAAGTGGGTATCCAGTCATCCAAAATATAAATCCGGAATTAAATACAAAAAAGATCATTAAAAATATAGAAAAACAGAGTCTTGCTTTTTTAGAGAGATTAGTTATGTGATTTTTATTAATAGCTTCGTTTCTGGTTAATGTGGATTCAAAAATTAAATTTAGATTTCCATTTTCTTTATTACGATAAATCCTTTTAGAAATAATACGCGCATACACACTATTTAGATTTTTTACACAGAAACTATACCCCCAAATTGATAAAGGAGATAATAAAATTAAAGTTATTTGCAAAATTCTATCGAGCCCCATTCCATAAGTTTTGAAGAATTGTACAAAGAGAAACGCATAAAAAATAATTGTAAGTAGAGCAATCTCAAAGGATTTAGTTTTGTTATGCATAATAGATAACAATAGATTCAAGACCCCAATAAATATGAAAAACTGGAGAATTAAATGTATCAACATATAAATAACCCATAATATTCCATTAGAGAGATATGACAAATAAGCTGAAGCTGATCTACCATCATTATTTGCTTGAAATATATCCTTTATGCCACTTAGAAAGTGATACCCAACCTGAGTGATAACCTCAAATACATCTCCAGCTGAGATATAGATATACCAGCTGAATGTGAGTACAGAAAACAAAAGAGTATAGGTTGGTGTTAAAAAGGAGGTATCCGCATTAACTCTAAATCTGCTCATCATGGATACAAAAATAAGAGAAAACACAAAAAAATAACTTATACCATAATGGGATACCACTAAGGAAAAAGAAAATATAAAAAGAAGAATTCTTTTTTGAGTATTAAAAATACTTAGAATCAAAATAAGCGCTAGAAACAACTCTGCAATATGCTGTTTATCGGGCATATCTTTATAAAATCCATAGAAAAATATGAATACGAATACTGATAGCATTGCTATTTCAGAGTCTATTTTGTAATTTCCAAAATCCAGTTCTTTATAGACATAATATAAGGCAAGAGGGGTTAACGAGAAAAAAAATGGGAATATTATCTTGAAAACCCATATAACGTTTAAATCACAAATTAAAGAATAAACTGGACTTAAAATAGTGAATAAAAGGAGAGGTACCATGGTTTTATTACCTGGATTCCATATGCCGTTTTCTAGGACGTATTTTGAAGTATGTGCTTCATAAAATATATCATAAGACCATAAATGAGTTGAAATTAAGTTCATATTATACAGTATTGCGAGTGAAATGGATAAAATCATAAAAGGATAAAGGTCCCTTGAGATCCTATCTAAAGCGATTAATATGGGGGATAATGATATTACAAAAAGTAATATCAGAACAGGCATATTGAAATTATAATGATTCACAGATTCTGTTCCAAGTATACTGAATAAGGGCAGAAGAATAAAATAAAATAACATAGGAGAAAATGTAATACGTAACTGATTTTGAGATGAATTGAATTTTTTATCCCTGAAATAATAGATAATCATCAAGACTAAAATTGAAATATTTAAAGAATAGAAAAGAGGAAAAGTTGAAATTGGCTTCGAAACCCCAATATATGGAAGAAACATATTCACAGTAAATCCAAAGATCATAATAAAAGAAAGACTCAAACCAATAGCTAATAGAAGGGTTACCACTCTATCAATATCATGTACTTTAAAAATTCTTAAGATAATGTATCCGGGAATGAAGGTAAGAATAACAAATCCGAGTATTTTCGACAATATTTCTATGCTATATAAAGGCACATTTGAGATAAAAGAAAAATCATAAGCTACCAGAATAGACCATATAAATAGATTAAACCTTCTTGTACTCCAATCGTTTAATCTAAATAAGTCAGGTATTATCATCAGATGGTCCCTCTTCTGGTAAGATAATTAATCCTCAAATAAGAGAAATTTAATTTTTTTTATTTAAGAGTGTTGTTTGTATAAACAGGTAGATAATTACTGCAAGCTACCTATTAAATACCGGGGTTTTTCGAAATTCCCCAGAAGTTTTTGATACTCTACTATGGTTTTTTGAGCAATCCCTTTCCATGACATATTCTCTTTCATAAATTCATATGCTGCACTACCCATACTATTCTTTAGATTTTTATTAAGTAAGATATTTAATAAAGAATCGGCTAGAAGTTTAGAATCTCTAGGTGGTACGATAAAGCCTGTAACACCGTCTACAATAACTTCCGAGAGGCTTCCCACATCTGTTGCAACTACAGGTTTTTTAAAAGCGTAAGCTATTGGAATTATCCCGGTTTGTGACGCTTCAACGTAAGGAAGAACGACAACTGAACTCTTTTGAAATAATTCAGAAACTTTCTCATCCGGGATATATTCGTTGATTATTTCAAAGTGATTTTTATGATTTATCATGCTTTCATATTTAGAGAAATCACCACTACCAACAATAATTATCTTAATATTGGGTATTTTTTCGGATATCAGAGGCTCTGCTTTTATTAGATAATCTATTCCTTTATACTCAAGTATTCTGCCAAAAAATAGAATTGTATTTTCTTCTTCATTAATTTTTTTATGAATTATAGAGCTAAAAAAGGAGTAATCCCCATGAGGTATGATAGATATTTTTGAATTCAAAACACCTCTCTTAATCAACTCTAATTTGAGTTTTTCCCCATGGACAAAATCCAAATCCGCAAGTTTGGAAGTAATTAATGTACTCATGTCGCAGATGAGATTCTTTTGGTCAGAATGTAACTGAACGTCATGCACTGTAGCAGCAACAGGAGCTATTTTTTTTAAGACCGGTAGTAAAGGAACTATGAATGGATGCACCATACTGGTGTGTATGATATCGGGACCAATATCCAAAAGATACTTAACCATCAGATCTATTCGATACCCATGTCGATCAATAGAAGGAATTTTTCTCAAAATTACACGACTATTAAAGAGATTTTCATTAATACCTTCTGGAGCAATTAGATAAACATCACATTCAGCACTAAAATCAGCTAAAGAATTACAAAGCTGCGAGACATAGTGTACCATCCCACCTTTATTTATCAATAAAATGAAACATATTCTAATAAAACCGCCCCCAAGTCAGTTTATATTTCAATGATTGTTTGAAACCTCATAATTCAAAATGTTCAAAATCACCTTTAAATGAATTATTATCAGTAATGCAATCTTACAAAGTGCTTTCTTTTTTGCGAATTTAGAGAGAGTTTTAAGTTTGAGGAGAAAATTTACGAGAATGCCTGGAATAAATGCGTAAATCAAATATCATAAACCTAATACCTCTTTTATTGGAGAAAATTTGAAATTTGCAAGTAAATGATCTAATTTATTAAAGGCAGAATTAACCCCGTAATAGGTAATGAAATGAGAAACTAAAGGAAGTTGAACCTTCCGTGTATGTGAATACATTTCCCACGGGTGCATGTATATAACAACAGATCTTTCCATATTGACTCTATTTATAGCATATTTCAAAAAAGATATTGGAAAAAGCCTGAGATAAAATCCTCCTGAAATCGGAATATTAATTCCAAACTTTATAACACTTAAAGGATATTATATTATCGGGCCATCTGGATCGTGTACAGTAATATCATTTAGGGAAGGGTTGTAAGAAACAACTGGAGCGCCCGGAACTCCATATAAGTTTGTCTTCACAGGAAAAATGCTGGAATCATATCTGTAACCATTTTTAACCAGTATATCTAAAGCCCATTTATTCGTATTATCAATTGAGAATGTCGGAGCCCTGAATCCAAGAGGGTACCTTCCAGTAATTGATCTCAAAATTTCGTTAGTCTTTTCAATCTCATATTCAAAGTTTTTTATCCCAAGTTCATGAAGAGTTTTATGAGAATATGAGTGAGAACCAATTTCGTGACCATTTTCAGAGATTTCCCTTATTAACTCAGGGTATTTTTCTGCTAATTTCCCCAAAACAAAAAACGTAGCTTTGGTATTGTATTCGTCTAACAGGTCAAGTAAGGGATATACAGCTTCTATTACTTGATCTTCTTTTTCGTCAGGTACACATCTGCAAACAAGTTCTGCTGTATACCAGTACTCCAGATCAAAACTTAGTGCATTAATCATTCTTAACCCCCCAGAAAGCCCCAAAGTAAATTGCACTAATTATTCAAGTTTCTTTAGAACCTTAGCAGGACACCCAATTACAACTGTATAAGGTTCTACGTTTTTCATAACCACACTCCCGGCGCCAACAACACTATGTTCCCCAATTGTAATACCTGCAAGAATTATGCTCCCGGGCGCAATCCAGGCCCCACTTTTTATAGTTACAGGTTTTACTTCCCTCGGATAGTACTTTGTTTTAAGATACGGGGAACAGGTGGGATTAGAATGCGCAAATATCATTGTTCCCATTCCGATACCGACGTAATCTTCAATTGTAATTAATTCAGGGTATAGATCATCGAGATTGACACCAGGCCCCAGAAATACGTGTTTCCCGATATTTACACCTCTCATCCGCTGGAGTTTTACAGATATTCCGTAATGAGGACTAATTTTAGCCATTGTTTGTAATATCCAGTTAAATGCGTAACGGAAATAGAATTTTATCACCCCGAATGAACCGGTGTAACCATAATACTCCATAAGTTCTCTTTCGTTAATTTTTTCAGGGCATTCCATACGTATGCTAGCTTCCTCAAAGCGTTCCATTCAGACCCCCACACCATATTTAATAAGTAAATTTGATAAGACAATGAAAAGTTATTATTCACTTTGAAAATGACTCATTGGATTTGTTCATGCCTGCGTTTAAAAACCATCATTAAGAGATTCAGTTCCTTTTTGACCTGGTACTATTTGAGAAATCATCTTAGAGACTAAATGAAGTATAACCCCCGTAAACACCATAAAAATCCCAGTTAAAATCATCAAAAAAATTAATGAAATCACTCCAAAACCGAAACTCCCTACTAAATGTAAAAATGCTATTTCTATAAGCAATCCAGCGGCAATCAGCAATATTCCTGGAACCGTAAAATAATACAGAGGTCTTCTAAATCCCATATTCTTTAAAATTTGAAATGCCACCTCCATACCATGCAAAAAAGGATTCTGGCTTGAACACTGATCAAGATCATACCTGCAGTGAATTTCAACTTCTGTAAACTTAAGATTGTGATCCTTAATATATAGTAAAATTTCAGAACCTGCAGACATGTTATTCCCGTCGAAACGAACATTTTCAATAGCCTTTTTTCCATAAGCTCGAAAACCGCTCTGGGAGTCTGTAACGAGAATCCCTCCCGCAAGGTATGTGGCAATATCGAGAATTTTCATACCAACCTTTCTGTAGGCTGGCACATTTTTCCCATTACCATTTATAAATCGGGAGCCAATTACAAGGTCTGCACCATGTTTTAAAGGTTCTAGCAGCCGAGGAATCTCATCCGGGTTATGTTGCCCATCAGAGTCCATTATTATCATTACATCTGCATTAAATTCACGAGCCAGTTTGAAGCAGGATTTGAGAGCCGCACCGTATCCCTTATTCACCTCATGTTTTACTACATACCCTCCCGCAGATCTTGCAACCTCTGCAGTATTATCAGAACTGCCGTCGTCTACCACAATGACGTTGTCTACATATTTTTTACATCCCAAAATCACTTCTGCGATCACATGTGCTTCATTGTACGCAGGCATTGCTGCAATTGTAAGAGTCAAATACAAAAACTCCCATTCTGGAGGATAATTATCCCAGTTTTAAAGCTAATAGAATTAGCCTGGTTTTCAAATTTTTTTTTTATTATTCATTTAGATAACAATGAAATAAAAAAGCGTAGAAGAAGAAATATTTCTTAAATTAGATAGTGATATGAAGATTAGTCGATAAGAAGAAGATTTATAAATTTCCATTAAACAGATATTAACAAAATGTATTCAAAAGAGAGTTCCTAAAAAATTTATATAAAGGATGAAATATGAGAATAATATTCCATATATTTTAAATGAGGCTCCATAAAATGAAATATCATCAAATTCTGTGAAAAGTACTTTCTTAATTTTTATAATTATATCTCAAATTTTAAATCTAATTTTAAAAGAAAAAGATTCTCTGCTTAAGAGTTAAATTTTTAGATAGAGCGGAGAATTGTGCACCTGAGATAATAGAATAAGTGTCAAAAACATCAACAGCAAGAGTATTCACATTTAGGATTTGCCGATCAGATCATCATCAAAAATATTTACGTTTTAAGATTTGCCAATCAGGTTATCATCAAGAATACTCACATTTTAAGATTTGCCAATCAAATCAGTATATGAAATCTTAATAAAGATTTCTAATTACATTTTCTCTAGTAGTTTTATAGAAATCACTACTTTTAATTAAGCACGGCATATTGAACAGATGAAAAAATAATCAGAACATAAAGTAAAAAACGGGTTGTCAACCAAAAACAAGTTAGATTTAAAGGAGTAGCTTTTCATGCCCTATCCAGTTGTGCACATTTTGTTCTTTGTATTCTGTGTCAGTGCAGTAGCTGTTTATGCTACTTTCAGATCAATTTCTCAAAGGCAGGCTACTTTTGGGAGTTCATTGAATTTACTCCTGTTATTACTGGTGGGCAGTGTATGTACGCTACTTCCAGACGTCATGATCATTTATAATTTGTTCGTAAACGGCACCATTGAATATTGCTGGATTGGATCTATCCCGACACACTCACTTCTATTCAGTTTTTCTGCTATCGTATTGGGAACATTTGCAGGATATGTTGTATACCAGAAAGTTGCTAAAGCAATATATCTAGGCCTTTTTGGCGAGGTCGCGTTCTCTACTCATCTCTTGCTTGATGATGCCTGCGGAGCCAGTTGTTACTACTTCTACCCAGTATACAGCGAAAGAATTAGCATATTCCCATTTATGAACATAAGCTTCCTGGAGACCGGAGTTTTAAATTATCTGATAATATCTTTTGTATCCGTTTCTTTTCTTTGCCTCTTAATAATGATGGCATTGTATTCCTTGCATCATTTTGGCTTTGAGTTCAAATATGAGTTTAAAGGATAAATAAGTCTGAAGTGTTTGCTATGCTTATTTTGCAGAAAAAGAAATATTATCAAATAGCAGTTAAAATAACCACACTAATAGGCTAAAGGGCATGCAATCAATAAGAGTTATTCCATAAGCAAGGAGTTATTAATTCGCTAATGTACTTATTTTCAATTTGATCTTATCTTTGAACCTCTTCTTGGCATGAAAGTACTTCCAGATACTTTCATTTTTTGGGCATGTTATTCCAAGAATATCATGAGCGTTTTTTGTATTTACATCTGAGTTTTATTCCCTTGGATTTATAAAGAATTCTGAAACTTATTCTCTACAGGTCGCGACCGGTATTCTGGAGAATTCCATTTAAATTTGTACTCCCATTTAAGTTATGTTTAAAAAAGTTTATCTTACACTATAATAGAAAATAACTTTGATAAAAAATGCATATAATACATATTATGTATATTACAGGGTAAAATTCAGAAAAAAGAGAACCAGGGAAGTATATTCGAGAAATGGAGGGAGCCAGGGTGAAAATAATGATATTCATATGCGGAGAAGGGCTTGGCCACACCAGCCGCTGTCTTGCGCTGGGAAAGGAGCTTCTTGCTGCAGGGCACGAGATCGAATTCGGGGCTTACGGTTACTCCAGAGATCTGGTTGAAAAGACAGGTTATCGGATACATGAAATACCATCGGAGATAAAACTGGTTGGAAAAGCTGGAGGATTTGACCTTTCGGGCTCAATAGAAGCGACCCTCAAAAATGCCCGGATACTTGGTGGTCCAAAGGTCCTGAAACTTATAAAAGACTTCAAACCGGATGTTGTGGTTTCGGACAGCTATTACCTGGGAACTCTTGCAGCTATGCTTCTTAATATCCCTGTGTATCTTATTATTAACCAGTCAAATATGGAGGACTTTTTCAAAAACAGGGGCGTTCCTATAAGACTTCTCGGAGATCTGACAAAAAAATTCTACCGGGAAGTCTTTGAAAAAACCGATAAAATAATTATTCCTGATTATCCCCTTCCATATACGGTTTGCAGAAAAAATCTGAATTTTTCCCCCGGACTTTGGGAAAAGCTGTATTACAGCGGCCCTCTTGTAAAGGAAAAGTATGAAGAAGTGGAACAGATCCCTCTGAAAAAGCCTCATATTGTTTCCCTGATAGGAGGTTTCGGATACAGGGAACCGATTTTCAGAAAAGTGCTCACAACTGCTGCACTCGACTCCGGAATAAATTATACGCTAATTTCTGGCCCAAGCCTCGACCCCTCAAAGTTCAAAGAAATCCCCAAAAACGTTCAGATCCTCAGGTTTGTAGGAGATACTTTTCCATATATCAGGAGTTCAGATGCCGTAATAGCTCCAGGCGGACACAGTACAATGATGGAAGCTTTAAGTTTTGGAACTCCAATTCTTTCTTTTCCTGATGAGGGACACAGCGAACAGGAGAACAACGCTGCAGTGATTGAAGAGGAAGGTTATGGAAGAATGCTCAGTTATTCTACCCCGCCTGAAGTCATTCTGGAATGTATAAGGGAAGTTCTTGAAGACAAGAAATACAGAGATAAAGTAAAAAGATTGCAGCGGCTTGCATCCGAACTTGACGGCCCAAAAGCAGTCAGGGAACTGCTGGAAAAAGAAGCCGGGAAAAAAGTCTCCTGAAAAATCCTTTACCCCTCTCTCGATGCCTGCATAAAGCCTTAGCCGGTTAAACAGGCCTGAGTGAGGGTTATCAGGAAAAAAACGGGTTCTTTATGTTTGCGGTTTTCCAGGTATGAGACTTTTGAGATAATCGAACAGAGAAGCATGGTCTTCGAGTACCAGGTCAGCATGCTGTACCTTTTCAGGCTCAAGCATACTTGCAACCGCGACACAGTAGAGCCCCGCTCTCTTGGCAGCAGTAATTCCAAGAGGTGCATTTTCAATTACCATACATTCGTTTTTCGTCAGACCAAGCATTTCAAGCGCTTTGAGATAAGGGTCAGGATCGGGTTTCCCGCGTTCCAGGTCACTCCCATTTATAACAACATCAAAGTAGCCTGAAAAAAACTTATCTACAATTTTTCCTACTGTATTCCGGTTCGATCCGGAAACCATGGCAAGCCTGAAGTGCCTCTTCAATTCATCAAGGCATTCAGGAATGCCTTCAAAAGGTTTTATTCTGTCAAATTCCAGAAGATCGCGTTTCTTTTCAGGCAAGCGCTCGAAATGCTCAGGTTCAGGCTCTTTTCTGGCTTCTTTGAAGATAGATTTTATCAGCCTTTTATCGTTTGAACCTTCGAGCTCGTAAATATCTTCCCGCACAATATTGATACCAGCATCCTGGAAAGCTTTTGCCCATGCGTCAGCCTGGAAACGCATGGAGTCCACAAGAACCCCATCCATATCGAAAATGATTGCTTTTAACATCCATAGGATAGATTGTTATTATTTGTGATATATTTTATGAAAAAAAGGAACTTATTAAAATCTCTGCCCTGAAATTTAAAAATTATCACAGTCCTCATCTGAGATATCTGTCATAAAGATGTCCACCGAGCCAGTACCCGAAAAAAGCAAATATAAGAGTTCCCGGCGCATAAAAAGGATATCCTGTTCCTTCAAACCGGAAAAATATGTTGAAAAAAACCAGGTAGAGAACCAGAAAAATCAAAAATCCGCCAATTTCGGCATACTTTTTAGTGAGGTTCAAATTATCAGGCCCTCCTTTTCCTTACCCAGATTCCCTGAAGATCGCAATTACGGGGCTCTGGTGTTCTTATGCCAGATGAGTCATGTTTTATTCTTTTTCTTTCCCTGTATCTTCTTCCTTTGTGAAACCAAGAGAGACAGAGTTGATGCAGTAGCGTTGCCCAGTAGGTTCAGGCCCGTCTTCAAATACATGCCCGAGGTGGCTTCCGCAGCGAGAGCAGACAACCTCTATCCTTTTCATGAAATAGCTGTTATCTTCATGAAGCCGGACCCTGTCGCTGGAAATCACATCATAGAAACTCGGCCAGCCAGTCCCGGATTCAAACTTGGTATCAGAGGAAAAGAGCTCCTGCCCACATGCAGCACAGGTATAGATTCCTTTTTCTTTGTTGTAGTACAGGTTGCCAGAAAATGGTCTTTCTGTGCCTTTCTGCCTCAAAACATGGTATTGTTCGGGTGTTAGAACACTCTTCCAGTCTTCTTCGGATTTCTCGATTTTGTTCTGTGCCAATCGTAAACCCCCTTTATGTTATGTAAACCTGATTTGACTTAATTATATCGGAAGTCAAGGCAGATCTATCCGGAAAGTTTTAATTACAGGAAAGTGAAAGCCCTGAGAAAGATTTGGATTTTCACACATCAGTTCCTTTTTTGCCCTGTAATAATTTATTCCATTTTATTCGTACCTTAGAGAATCCACGGGTTTCATTTTTGCAGCTTTTCTTGCAGGATAGACTCCGGAGATAAAACCAACAGCAACCGCAACAAAAAATCCGGCAACTATCAGGCTTAAGGGAAATACCACCGGAAGGGAAAGGAAGCTTTCCACGCCATATGCGCCTGTAATTCCAACTATGCCTCCTATAATCCCTCCGAAAACTCCAAGAAGGATTGATTCGATCATGAAAAGGAAAAGGATGTCAGAACCTGTAAAGCCGAGAGATTTGAGCACGCCTATCTCTCTTGTCCTCTCAGTAACGCTTACGAGCATGATGTTCATGATTCCTATGGAGCCAACAAGAAGGGAAATCAGGGCAACGGCTGTCAGGAAAGAGCTGAGGGCTGCTGCCATCATGTCGGTCTGCTCAAGAATCTCAGCCTGATTTATGGTCATGTGGGGCCTTGAATCTTTATCCTCAAGATCCCTTTCAGAGATCCCGAAACTCCTGGCAAGGCGCCTGTCCACCTCATCCGAGGTATTCTGAATCGTTGCAGGGTCTTCAGCCATTGCAAAGGCTCCTCCATAGTCAGTTTCGCCAAGCATCTCGTTCATTACCGCAATAGGGATAAGAACTGCCTCATTATCGTTGAAACCCTGAACCATTGTGTTTTGAGGGTTCTGGATTATTCCTTTGACCTTGAAGGTTTGTGTGACCTTATCATTTTCCCCTATCCTGAAAGTTATGTCTATTGAGCTCCGGACAGAAAGGTTTCTGCCGAACTTCTCGTTTGCAATATCATATCCTATAATTGCAACATACCTGTCATTGTCATTAATAAAAGAGCCTTCACTTAGCTGGGTTTTTGCAACCTCATCGTAGTCCTCCCCTACTCCGCTTACCATTATGTTTTTGGTCTCAGACATATAAGTGACTTCAGCAGTCTGCGACTTCAGAGGTGAAACTCCCAAAATCCCGGGAGTATTTTCAATTATCTGGAGCTGGTTGTCATAGAAGAGCTTCGGCTGCATCCCCTGAACATAAATAAAATTCGAACCTATATTTGTTACTTCATTTGTAAAGTGCTGGTTGAAACTTGCCCCCAGGGACACGTTTGCAATTACAGCCGCAACTCCTATAACTATACCAAGTACTGTAAGGGTTGAGCGCATCTTTGCATTTGTAATGCTTCCAAGAGCTATTTTTCCTGCACTTAAAAGAGGGATCATGAATGAGTGCTCCGTTTTAGTTTTTGGGAAGAAAAGTTAAGCATTAAAAGTCAGAAATAATTTTCCTTTACTTTCTTTAAATGAAGATATCAGGCATATAAATCCTGCTGAATACAGGAGCATTCAATCACGAGTAAAAGGAAAAAGACAGGTTGTTGAAAAATCAGAACTAACATGGTTCTGAGGTTGAACATCCAATACTATACTAAAAAGTTTAAAATATTAAAAAAGTCCAGATATAGAAAGAGCAAAAAATCTGATACGCCTCTTAAAATCTGCCCCAAATCCCCTTCAGATTATCCCGCTATAACCAGAGCAAACAACCCTGTCTTCGGGCAGCCCAATAAGCAGAACTGATTGAAAAATTCAGAAAAAACTTGAAATTTGTCCCTGAACTATCTCCGGTAGTCGAATTCGGGGAAAAGTTGCAGGTTATGTCTTTTTTCCGATAAATTTAGAGTTTTTTCCCGAGAGCTCTTGCTTCTTCGAATATTTCACTCTGGTGCAGGATATCATCGGGGCCTATTGTGCCCGAAACCCAGATGCTTCCCTGGACATCAAAGCCTAAAAAGCTGAAAAGCCCTTCCATATATTTGAAATACTGGTTGAAGTTGTTGGGGTCCGGGTTCCCATATGTATAAGCAAGGACCAGCCTGGTCTTTATTCTCAGCAGGTTTGGATATTCAGGCTTTGCACAGGGCTGCCAGCAGGTTAAAGCTATCAGGCGGTCAACAATTGTTTTTGTAAGGGCTGTGATTTCCCACATATAGATAGGAGAACCGAGTACAATGGCATCCGCGGATAGAATTTCTTTATAGAGCTCCTGCATATCGTCATCAATAATGCATTTCCCCTCGAGCTTGCAGGACATGCAGCCTTTACAGGGTTTTAGATCCATTCTGGCAAGATGGTAGATTTTTATCTCAGCACCTTTTTCGGCGGCACCGTCAAGAATAGCATTCACGAGCTTTTCAGTGTTTCCATCCTTTCTGGGGCTTCCGATCAATCCTAAAACTTTCATCTGAGTGCATTCCTCCGAAAAAGGAAAATAAAGAGTAATAAGAAGATGGAAGGACAGAGGTATAAAATGTTTCCCCAGAAGATCTTTTTTCTACCAGCCGTTAATATAAAAAAAGAAAGAGATGAAGAAATGGAAAAATCAGATAGATGGTGTAGGGCGCGGTTCGGCTCTTCTGTACCTCGGGCTTACAGGGTTTGAAGCCGAGATCAGTTTTCCGAGTTCTCGGGATTTTTCCAGCAGCCTGGGCCTGAAAGCTACTTCAAGGTTATCAGTGCCTGCTGCTACAATTGTCTCCAGAACATCAAATCCCAGATAATAAAGTACACCTGCTGTATATTCGAAATACGAATTGAAGGCATCCCTGTCCGGAATTCCCTGAGTAAAAACCAGAATTAATTTTTTATGGTCGAGCCTGCTGGAGAAATTCGGCTTTAAAAACGCTGTCATGCGGTCAATAAGGAGTTTTGTCTGGGCTGTCATCTGCCACATATATACAGGAGAGCCGAGTACAACGGCGTCTGCTTCCTCTATTTGCCGGTAAAGCTCCTGCATATCATCATCTATAGCACAGCAGCCAGTCTCCTGGCACCTGTGGCAGGCATCACACCCTTTGATGTCAAGAGAAGCAAGATTATAAATTACGGTTTCTGCCCCATTTTCTGCAGCTCCTTCCAGAATTGCATCAACCATTTTCGCGGTGTTTCCATCGACTTTAGGACTACCCACCAATCCAAGAACTTTAATGCTAGAACCCCCATTCAAATTTTAAATATCTGATACTAAACATTTTTACACAAAAGTATAAACGATGAATCAGGATAAAAACGTTTCTCTTATTTAAAAAAATAAGCCAGTATGTATGAACACATATTTAAAAAAACAATAAAGAGGAAAAGGGAAGAGGAAAAAATCCTGCTTTTCCGGGCTTGCATATCCAGTTTACTATCATTCCTGACGGTTACCTCTTAATGACCATAACAGCACTGAAAAGAGCCGCAATAAAGACCAGTGCCGTGAAGACTGTCGAGTAACCTGCATCCTCAGTGTTTTCAGCACCTTCAGCATCCTCGTCTTCAAGGTCTTCCGCATCATCTGACTGAGAAACAGGCTCTTCTGAGCTAACAATATCCCCATCATCCTCACCAGCCAGGCTTGCTTCTGAACGTCCTCCGGCTTTATCAGAGGTTTTAGAATCAGCAGTCTCGTTCTTATTCACGACTCTGGCTTCACCTGTTGAACCGCTGCTGCCTCTTGATTCCGTTCCGCTGACACTGGAAGAGGCGGAATTGTTTATGTCAACTTCAATGATCGAGCCCGGTTCTTTACTTTCAATATTTTCGATATTAGAAACGGGAATCCCGGAACTGGCTTTATTTCCATCGACATAGAGCTCCACATCCCCTATGTTGGTGTAGTTTTCAGGAGTCATATTCAGGTACAGGCTGTACCTGCCCCCCTCCCCTACGGTACTTTTTGCAATCAGCTCACCCTCATAATATGCCGTAATTTCACAGCCTGCTGAAGCAGGTTGTCCGTTTAAATCCATCTCGCCCTGCAGGATGAGAGGCAGATCGGGAGCATCTCCGATAGAATCATTATCTTCAGATAAAGCGGTCGCATTTACAGCTGCAAATATAAACAGCATAATCAGGCTTAAAATAAGCAATCCGAACTTTCGGCACTTAACCAAAATTATTTCCCCCTACTTCACTTAGCTAAATGTATAGCTTATGAAACCACTACTCTGGCCTGACCCCTTTTTGTTCAAACAGTGAAGACACCACAGTTTCTCTTAAAAAATGACCTTTCATAGCAGGTTTCTACTTTCAGGCAGGATTTATCTCCTGACAATACCCATAAATATCTGATTTGAAAACACTTCCTTCCTGGCAATTCAAGAAGGCAAGAATTATCGAGTAATAATATTATTAGATAATATATATAGCAATATATTAAAAAATATTAATTATTTAATAATAATCAGGCGAACCCCGTATTTATATCAGGCAAAATTAACTCTAAAACCCCGTTTTCAGATTCAATATTTAATTGGAAAATATAAATCAATCGAATGATGAAGTTACATGTAACGTTACATATAACGATAGAACTGAAGAAAACAGAAAATAAAAAAAGGAAAGGAAAAAATGGAAGTAAAAAATGAAAGGAAAAAATGGAAAATAAAAAGAGAAAAAAAATTAAGCTAAAAAGAGAAAGAAAAGAAAAAAGAGAAAACTTTTTTACTCTTTTTCCTCGTTTTGTATTCTTCTTCACTTTACTGTATTTCCCTACCAGAGATCTATTTCCTGATTCTGGTTTACTATCTGGTTTTTGGTTACTAGCTGGTTTTTGATCCGTCGCCCTAATTTGTTTTGGTTCACTCTCATGTTTTGGGTTCATTGCTTCTTAGCTCTAAGAAAAGCAAAAGCTGCTAACCCTGTTAAGAGTACGGAAATAGCTCCGAACCCGGGCAGTGACAGCTTATTTTCTTCAGATTCAGCATCTACAGGCAGGTCTGTATATGTAACATAGTTGGAAATCGAAACCCCTGTAAAAGCCGGATCTTCTCCATAATATTTCACAAAACTGGTAAAAAGGTTCTGTATTTCGAGCCTGTCTGCAAATCCTTCTTCTACGGAAATCTCGATTATTCCTTTTGAATTCGCACCTCTTACCTCTCCCATATCGGGTGCAATATTATCCACAATATCCGACATGGAGGTAAGGTCTTTATTTCCACGGTCGTAAGCCCTGACAATGAAGAAGTCTACCAGAGGAGAAATAGTCTCAACCTCAGATGCAGTATGACCGGGTGGCAGGCTTGCTGATACGGATACGTTTTCTCCGGCTTTTTCATGGGCAAGATCAAAAATAGGCTTATAGTCCATACAGCTGTTTTCGGAACCTGAATAAGGAGAAGTTTTCACGCAGATATTGATGCCGTCGAAAGGCGCAAGTGACTTCTCATTATAATCGAGAATCGCATTAAGAGAAGCACGGGAAATGCTCGGAGCTGTTTCTGATGTACAGTTGAGCTCTTCAAGGAGAACTGCGTGCACAGATATTCCTTCCTCATGAGCCATTTTTACAAAACGCTCATACTGCCAGACATCAGGACCGTTCATACTCAGGAAAATAGTATCAATTCCCGAAGCTTCAAGTTCTTTTACAAGTGCGTGGAAATCAACACTGTATGGGGAAGAAAGTTTGATTCCTGAAACATTAACATTGTATTTCGGGAAACGAGTTTCCAGGGTTTCAGTATTATTTCCGCTCCGGCTTTCCTGAACCTTTACTGCTTTTTCCTGGGCTTCTTCAGTATCTGAAACCTCAGGTAAAACAGTTTCATTTTCAGGAGTAATGCCTGATTCCGAAGATGTGTTTTCGGATTCGGAAACATTATCAGTTTCAGAAGTATTATCTTTGTCAGAGCTTTCAGTTTCTATCTGACCTGAGGCGAAACTGACAGCTGGCTCGGATTCAACAAATTTGCGGACAAAAGCGTAGTCTACAGCCATATATCCTGTGTTCTTCGAGGCATCGGAATAAGATTCGGCATAAAGATAAACGCGCATAGGGAAGTTTGTAATGTAATCACTGGAAGAATAATCCATCTTTGAATCGCGGATTCCATTATTATACCAGGCTACACTGCGCGTGTCGTTTTCTTCGTACCAGGCAATTCCCGAGGTGTACCACTGTCCTTCAGAGACACGGACGTCAGTTTTGTCAAAGGAATTGTACCTCTCTTTTCTGTAAGCTGTCTCCCAGCCCACCCGGCTTTCACCGGCAAATTCGGTCTTATGCGTGATTTCATTTTTTCTGCTGCTTATCTGGTCTATGAAACCCTGCTTCAGGAGAGGGCCTCTTTCATCTTTTCCTGTGGTAACTTTCATTCTTTTGACGACAAACATGGAATTAATATCAAAACTTTTTTTGGAATAGATAAGAGAAGTATCATAAGCGTGAGGCTTGGGAACTGTTACTTTACATGTGCCGTTACCGACTTCAACAAATCCTCCACCTGATTTTTTGGAGTCCCATACAAGACCTTTGAGCTTTTCCCCCTCAAAGCCGTCAAAGAATTCAAAGGTCCTGCCTCCATCACTCACTGCCTCAGCGTCAGGATTTCCGCATTCCAGAAGGAGTGCTGTATCCCTGTTCGCAGGTAGAGAAGGTATTTTAACCCAGACAAGAGCTTTTTCGGCTTCCGGGTCCCAGGATTCGATCCAGTAATTGAGTGATTTTCCTCTGGAAGAAAAACGCAGGTCAGAACCATCCGGTTTTGCCTGTGAGAAATTGAAGTTAGAAGAATTCAGGAAAATAGGAACCTGATAACTTGTTAGATCTTTTCCGGAATTTTCAGTAATTATGATCTTCTGGGAATAACCTTCCGTATTATTTACTGTGGATAGGCCAAAAAGATCATTCGAACCAGCCAGGGAAATGCCTGTTATCAAAACAAAGAAGAAAATAAAAATAATCCCACATGTGATCAATCTCTTTTTCATTTTTAGCATCCTCTTTTAACCCTTTAATAAACAAAAAATGTCATCAGGACGTTCTAAGGAATATAAATGATATCATCTATTTTACCTAGAGGTATTAACCCACAAACAATAAACCTTTTCATAAATACTTACACAGAATAATATTGGAAATAATAATAATAAGTTATATAAAAATTTAGAAAAATAAAGAGAAAAAGAAAAGAAGAGAAGAGAAAAAGAAAAGGAGATAAGAAGAAAAAGAAAAGAAGAGAAGAGAAAAAGAAGGGAAAGGGAGGAAAAGAAGGGAAAAAGGAGATAAGAAGAAAATAAAACAAAAAGAGAAACAAATATAAGAAAAGAATAAAGTTTGAAAAGCCCGAAATAGTAATAAAGAATACACACAATTACAGTTTTTCATGGCTCTTTTATCCAGCAATGAACTGAGAAAATTAATAAAAGCAAATCCCCCTTTACTTGAAAACGCAGTAGACACCGAAACCCAGATACAGCCAAATGGGCTTGAGCTCACCCTGAAAGAGATAAAAACAATAGAAGGTGCGGGAGCTGTTGATTTTGACAATTCCGAAAGAAAAGTTCCGGACGCAAAACCCCTGGAATTTGGAAAAGACGGATGGATCCACCTTCCGGAGGGGATTTATAAAGTTATATTTAACGAAATCGTCAATATTCCAATGAACCTTGCTGCAATCGCAAAACCAAGATCAAGCCTTATTCGGTGCGGGGCAACTCTTGAAACTGCAGTATGGGATGCAGGTTACAGGGGACGAAGCGAATCCATGCTTGTAGTTTATAACCCTGCAGGCTTTAAGTTGAAGAAAAACGCCAGGATAATGCAGCTCCTTTTCTATACCCTTAATACCGAAGTAGAGGAAGGCTATTCTGGAGTTTACCAGAACGAAAATACAAACTGAATTTATAAAAAATATGGAATAAAATAACTAAAATTGTAAAAGAATTTGAGGTAGAATGGACAGTGTAACATAAGTTCTGTAAAATCACAAATCTCAAGAAGTTATTGAGTAGAAAATTCCACATCAGAAGATCAATTTCCCGATAATACACAAAAACTTGACTTCAAATTTACAGCAAATTCGCGACACTGCCGTAGAAGACTAAAATTATGAAAAACATGCAGTAAAATGACTAAAATTATGAAAAAATATGCAGTAAAATGGCCGAAATTATGAAAAAGCATACAGTAAAATAACAGTATTTTGAGGTCCTGAGCGGGAATCTTTCGAAAATATATAGATAAAGTATATATTACCTGATTTGTATATCACAGCCTATGAGTACTATAGGAAAATCCGTAAGGATGGAGCGTATTTTCAACAGGAATACAGGTAATGCCATTATCATACCCATGGACCATGGAGTTGGTGCAGGGCCCATATCAGGACTCACAAACCTTCAGGAGGCTGTAAACAGGGTTGCAGAAGGGAGAGCAAATGCTGTTTTAGGACACATGGGGCTTTCAAAGCACGGGCACAGGGGCTATGGTCACGATGTAGGCCTGATAATCCACCTTTCAGCTTCAACCTCACTTGCTCTTGACCCGAACCATAAAGTTCTTGTAACAACCGTTGAAGAAGCCATAAAAGTGGGAGCAGATGCGGTTTCCGTTCATATAAATATAGGAGCTGAAGACGAGTTTGAGATGCTGCAGGGCCTTGGCTATGTAGCTGGAAAGTGCGACGAATGGGGTATTCCTCTCCTTGCAATGATGTATCCGCGAGGGAAAAAGGTCCGTTCCGAATACGATGTTGATGTAGTAAAGCATGCAGCAAGGATAGGCGCTGAGCTTGGAGCAGACATCGTCAAAACAAACTATACGGGAAACCCGGAAACTTTCAAAGAAGTTGTCAATGGATGCCCCGTACCTGTAATTATTGCAGGAGGTCCTAAAATGGGCTCGGAAAAGGAACTTCTGGAAATGATCGAAGGATCTCTTGAAGCGGGCGGGCGTGGTGTTGCCATAGGAAGAAACGTATTCCAGGCAGAAGACCCGACAGGTCTTGTACGCAGAATTTCAAAAATAGTCCATGAAGGCATGACTGCGGAAGAAATAATAAAAATGGGTAAAAATGCCTGAAAAATGAAAAAATTAAAGCAACCAGGGAATCAACTAATTCTTAAAGTTCGAGACTTGATTAAGATTCATATAGTGAATCTCAGGAACGGGAAATTTACATCTCAGAAAATTTCCTGTTAACCATTCGAGTGGAAATAGAGGAGAGGTTACAGTTTAGAAGATTGTTATTTTTGATACACAAAGAACATAATTAAAGAGTTCACTTTATGATTACAATTAAATTTCAGAAAAATTAGAAATAACAGAATAAAAATTTTAATTTAAAATTCCGTATTCTCTCGGCCATTCCCAACCCTCCGGCAATTTTCGCCAACCTCTCTTTTTTCTGTTCCTTTAAACTTGATAGCTACTGAGAATATACAGAATATCATCTAACTGACTTTAATAAAAATGATTAGATGCCGGTTTCCTGACAATGAGAATTCCTTTCTAAAAAGACCCGGGGTCTGTATTGGAAGATTGTCAGATCCAAACTATGTTTCTGTATATGCCATTTAAAGAATATTGAATTTACATGTAGATTCCAGTGGAAATCTGGGGCTTTTTTGGATTCTATCGGAAAGCAGGTATGAAACAGATATTATTAAAGAAGTTAAAATAAGGAAATCAGTGAAAAAATAAGTGAGACTCGGGATAAAATAACATGAATAAAGACCTGACAGGAAGAGTGATTTGAGAAAATCAGAAGACTCTTTAAGAATAAGACTGCGAAGAAAGGCTTCTGCTGGCGAAAAGTAATGAGAAAAGAAAGGGAAAACCCTGTTTGAAGAAAAGAAAGTCCGGAAAACAACTGAAAAAATACATAGTGAAAAACGAAAAGTTATAGATAAGGAAGAAATAGGAATATTGAAAAAAATAAATTTACGAAAGATTCCAGTGGAAATAAAGGGGTTTCTCTCAGAAGAAAACAATAAAATAGAAAAAATTAAAAATAATTTTTGAAATTATAAAAGTAAAAGAATAAGCGAAAAATTGAAAATTAAAAGTCAGACAATGGAACTCAAAAAAGACTGTTCTCCAAACCGGACATACATTTTTTATACAGAACTTGCCTGAATCAGAAATCCACGAAGGGCACAAGATCACAGCCCGTGCATTTAAGGCACATCGTCATTGCAAGTGAGGGATCAAGCCCGTACTTCTTCAGGATTTCAGCTTCCATTTTCGCAAGTCTCAAAAGGCGTTCAGGAGAAGGACGTTCTGTAAAACAGTCTCCTGACCTGAGGGGATGCGGATTTACCGGGCGCAGGACAGGAATTACGCCTATCTTTGCAAGAGTTTCGACTCCTTCCCTTACAGAGTCATCACTTTCCCCAAGCCCTATAATAAAATTGCTGAAGACCCTGTTTTTTCCGAAAACTTCCACAGCTTCTTTAAGCCGGCCCAGGATGTAATCAAGAGAAAGGTCCCCACAGACCTTCTGGAAGATCTCTCTGTCCATGGTTTCAACATTGTATTTAACCTCGGCAACCCCGGAATCATAGAATTTCCGGGAACACCCCTCTGTAGGATATACTGAAACCCCTATGGGGACATTGTATTTTTTGAGGGCGGGCATAAGTTTGAGCACACGTTCCACTTCATCTTCAATTGAGGTTTCAACGCCTGAAGTAAGGGAGATGGCTTTTAGACTTCCCGCCTTCATGACGTCATCCACTATGCCCAGGACTTCTTCATCAGTTTTGACATGTCCCTGGAGTTTGGGCACAGGGCAGTATTTGCAGTCAAAGATGCACCTCTCGCAGAGAGTTATAAAAGCCTGATCCGGACAGTGTGCAGGGGCAGGTTCAAGTTTTCCCCTGACAAGTTCTTTTCCTTCGTACAGAATCGTGACTGTTCCATCATCCCCTGCCGCTTTAATGGAAAGGGGAAAATTTTTATTCACACTGAGCCTGACCCGTTTATCTCCCGCCCTGAAAAATACTGAGCTTGTGCCTGCTCCCGGGCCTGCAGTAGAGCCCCGGTCCCTGGCAATAAGTGAAGGGTCCACGGAAACGGAGCCTGTTGAGATAAGAAAAGCTTTTAATTCAGGTGTAATTTGTGTGCATTGCATTAAATGTCCCTCAGGAAGAGATTTTTTTCCCTTAGTTCCAGTCTTTTTTGATCTTCACGAGATAGTATATAAATTATTCTGAAAATATAATTTTATCAGCAAGAAGCAACAAATGAAATAAAGAGCATTTTTTCATTATACATTAATTTAATATTGAAGAATAGAAAAAAAGCTTTTTTTCTCGCAAAATAGAGAATAAGCACATATAAATAAAAAGAAAATCACTTAAATTTTTAAAAGAAATCAAGGAGGAATAGGTGTTATTTTAAAGAAGTGGTTTTCAGTACTTATAATACTAATGTGTGCCATTTTTGCCGCTTCTTCGGGGTGCAGTGAAAACACCGAAGAAGATATGAATGTGCCTGAAGAGTCAGCCGAAGACAGCGAAGAAGAGTCTCCTGATGAGGATGAAGAAGTAAAAGTTGAGATGGAATCTACCGGAGATTCCAGTAACTGGTGTGCTGTGGGATCTTCCTGGAAATCAACAAACCCCCAGACAGGTGAAGAAGTTGAAATGAAAATCACAGGAATGGAAACCGTTGACGGAATTCCTATGTGTAAAGCAGTTTATGAGACAAACATCGACGATGAAGATTTCTCCAAAATCGAATATATGTGGTCAGAAAACGGGGAAACTTATTTCTGGACTGCTTATGATAAATCAGGAGAGGTAGTTTCCGAAATGAGCATGAAAGACGGCAAAATGAAAATAGTTGATGAAGAAGGCAATGTAATGGAGTATTCACAGGGACAATAAAACGATAAAGAAAAAACAATAAAATATAGAGATTGCGATAAAGAACTGAAAATTGTGCTAGATTACCAGCACTTTTTATTTAATTAAATTTTTTGATTTATTATATTTTTAGTGATTCTTTTTTAGTGATTCGTTTTTAAGATATCATCTTCATAGTTTAGGAAGAATTGAGTTGAATTTCTCTTCTCACAAGCAATTATATTCATACCCGTTATTTTAAAATTTAATAAGAATTTTGTTTGAGTAGGGCAGATGTTTTTGTTATTATAGGATTTTCAGAGTATTATTCTTAAGCGTTATATGAATCCGATAATATGAGTCAAATGGATAAGGATTACAATGATGTATTAATGATATACAGATCAAATAACATTATGTGTTACATAAAATTACAAAAGTGTTATATACAAAGAATACGTAGTATAGCTTGCGTTCTCATCCCTTCAACACCCCACAAATAGCACAAGATCTACTCCACACAAGAAAGGGATAAAAGAAATAAAGAAACTAGTTAAACTCGCAACCCGTGAGTTCAGTACCTCAATATCTCTTCCCAGATAAAACAAAAGCATCTCTTAATGCCGTTCGGAACTTCCAGGTTTTTGGATGGGAACGCAAACCAATTTTTAAAAATGTTTACAGAAAGGCGCTCTTTTACCGGAGAAGTCTTCACACACTTTTTCAGGATTTGCAATATTGAATTAACAATCTCCAATTAATAATATTAATTGTCAGTCCTATTGACAGCTTCGAGTTAACAACTTTTTTTAATTGGCACCTTTTATTGATAGCCTCTTATTAACAACCTTTTTTAATTGATAGCCCCGGGTTAACAACCTGTTTTAAAATGACGCTTACTTTAATTTTGCAGTTCTTCCTGCCCACTCAACCTCTTCTTTCCTGCATACAGAAAAATAAAACTCCTTAAACAAAATCAAAATAATTATATATTAACCATTCTGATTTTCAAAAGATAGTTTTACAGAACAGGAGATCGCGAATGATGGAAGAGAAAGACGAAATTGACCTTTTTCTGGATTCCCAGGTAAAAACCGAGAAAGAAATACTGCAGGAAAAATGTGAGAAAACTTATAATGCAGCATCCAACCAGACCAGGAGAGACATAATGAGGACGGTTTGTTTTCTGGGAAAAAAGAAAGAAGAACTTCTTAAAGAAACCGGTCTTGATGAGGCTGCTTTAAGGTTCCATATAGAAATTCTGATAAATAGTGATTTTCTTTTTAAGGACGAAAAAGGTATTTACAGGCTAACGGAACTCGGACTTAAAGTGCTTCCAAAGCTTTGAAAATTTCTTCCGGCATGGTTTACCGGAACCCCTTTCATTTTGAAAAACTTATCCGCAAACCAGAATTTATTTTCTTCAGACACATCTCTTCTCAAGCATATCAAATTCGTGCGCAATAAAAGGAAAAAGCCTCTATATTAATCGTTTATGAGATATCTCCGCGGAGGAAGGGCTTACCAATTTTATATATATAAGCAAATATATTGTATTTGTCAGCCAGACACAATCTATTTTCAGGCAATGAGGACAGGAAAAACATGAAAGTCATGATCATAGGAGGTTTTCTCGGAAGCGGGAAAACAACTGCAATTCAGAGAATTAGCAGGCAGCTCAGTGATGCCGGAAAACGGACAGCGATTATCGTAAACGAAATAGGAGAAATAGGGCTTGATGGAGATACGCTTAATAGCCCCGGAATCACGACTCGGGAACTGACAAGCGGCTGCATTTGCTGTACATTGAAAATAAGTATGCAGTATACACTTCAGACCCTTGAAGAGGAGTTCAGGCCTGATATTGTAATTATCGAGCCAACAGGAATTGCTTTTCCCGGGCAGATAAGGGAAGAAATCGAGGTAATGGGGCTTTCCGAGTTATCCTTTTCCCCTGTTGTGACCCTTGTGGACCCGGGTCGTTTCGGCACCGAGGCAAAAGAAATTCCAAAGTTTATCGAGACCCAGGTAAAGGAAGCTGAAATCCTGGGCATAAATAAAATGGACATCGCTCCTGCAGAAATCGTCAGGGCAACAGAAAAGATGCTTGCGGAACTGAACCCTGAAGCCAGAGTCCTGAAGTTTTCAGCAAAGCTTGGAGACGAACAATTTGAAGATCTGTTAATCCATCTTGCATTGCCAGGGATTGAGAAACCTTCTCAGGAAAAGAAAAACTCCATTGAGATTTCTGAAGTCTCGGCCCATTCGGTTCTCTATACTCTTAAATCCGGCGTGCAGAATCCTGAGGAAGGCAGGCAGTTTATAGAAGGGAGCCTTCAGTCGATAAGGGACAGAGTTAAGGAAATTAACCCTGATTTTATAGGGCATGTAAAACTTTCCATGAAACTCCCTGACTCCATAATTAAGGGCAGCGTTACTTCTTCCGGAGAAGCCCCGCAGGTGGAGTTTATTCCCCGCAAAAATGAAAATCTTGAACTCAGGCTGCTCTCCGCAATTACAAAGGTCCCGAAAGTCAGGCTTATAGAAATAGTAGAAAGCTCTCTTGAAGAGAAATTAAGGGAATCAGGCATCTCGTTTGAGAAAAAGGAACAGCAGCACGGCACGCTTACGAAGATAAGCGAGATCACAAAAAAAGAAGTTAGAGTGGAATAAAAAAGCCCGAAAAGGAAAGACGAATACCAGTAGAAGTAAAGTTTTAATCAGTGAAGGAAACAAAAGGTTAGAGAAACTGATATACTGAAAAAAAGCGGAGTTAGAGAAGCTGATACTGAAAAAGGAGAGGAGTCTCAATTATGCACGATGAAATTGACGAAATTGATACATATTTTGCTTCCAGAGGAGAAATTACAGAAGGCGAAGCTGTCAAAATGGAACATATTATGATGGAAAAAGTTTCCATAAACCCGGAAAGAAGGAAATTACTTAGGACAGTTGGGGTATTCGGGAAAACTGAAAAACAGCTAAAGGAAGAGTCAGGTCTGACAGATTTCTTCTTTAAGTTTCACATGGATTTTCTGCTTAAAGAAGGGCTCCTCAAGCTTGATGATGAGATTTACCGTCTGACGGAGATGGGAATCTCATTGCACGATTCCGTATGCTGAAAGCATATTTTCCCATATTATTTCTTATGTTTTTGTTTAAACGAATGTTGATAATAATGAAACAAGTGAACTACCACCCAGCTAAAGACTGAGTGGCTTCCTGAGTCATCCTTTCTCCCATTGGAGGCAAGTCGTGCAGGCTCTAGCCCCTCGTTCCGAAGGTGAAATAGATATGAGCGTGAGGTTGTACTTGAGATGCTTATAGCTACCGTCTTTCCACGGCTTAATCCCGATCCCTTCAGGATGATTCTTGCCCTGTTATCCAACTCCCCGATGTTCAAACGTTACCTCGCTTGGTTTTCGCTTTGAAATTCGGCAACGTTCTTAGGAACTGTGAGGTTGTGGTGACAGCAAAATCTAATATTAAAAACGTTTTGAAGATACTTAATAACTTACAGAATCTATAACGGATAACAGTTTGGAAGTTGACGCTTAGATCTCACGAAGCTAAAGACTTCGAGGTTTTACGCTTCTTCCTATAAACCAGGGTTATTTATCAAATATTTCTGGTTTATCTGCAACTAATTCGATATGCCCGCATTTTGGACAAACATAGGTGTTTACGCCATAAACTTTACGATTAAAGCCTTTCTTTATTTCTTCTACTAAAGCATAGCCATCATTTGCACTTAATGAAGCGTTTTTCATTTCTACATTACAATTTGTACATTTTCTTTCCATGATTACTTCTTTTCATTTAACTTTATTAGTTATGCCTGGCATAAGGCAAACCTTTGCCCCTGCCTGTTCAGTGCATAAATTATAGCATAATGCCATAACGGAATCAAACATTAACATTTACTAAAAACAGAGCCTTTCTTATACATCTACACAAATACAAAACAAAATTTTGGAAGCGTAAGCCTTAGCTCTTTACGATTCTTGAAAAATTGCTTTTTGCTAAAAAGCGATAAGTTTTTATGGTTATCTGAATAATGGCGTTATGATCATTTTTTCGATATTCTATGGAAGTTTCAAAAACGCCCCGATATAATTTCCTGGTACATATCGAGCAAACAAAAAGGAGTGAAAAAATATGCCAGCATTAGTAAACGCAGATGAATGTTCTGGATGCGGAACCTGTGTCGACGAATGTCCCTCTGAAGCAATCACCCTCGATGAAGAAAAGGGAATTGCAGTTGTTGACCAGGATGAATGTGTAGAGTGCGGTGCATGTGAAGAAGCATGCCCGAACCAGGCAATTAAAGTAACGGAATAAAAAAACAGAGATTGAGATGGAATAACTTTTTATTCCATTCTTTTCTTTTTCTCTTTTATCAAATCATTTCTTATCTCTCCGGAGGTAGCTTTTTAGATGGCAGCAGTTAAAGCGGGTATTTTAGGCGCCACTGGCGCTGTAGGGCAGAGATTTGTAGAAGCACTTGCAAACCATCCATGGTTTGAGATCACAGCCCTTGCAGCATCCGAAAGGAGCGCCGGCAAAACGTATAGAGAAGCGGCAGGCTGGAGGCTTGACACAGCCATGCCGGAAAGTGTCGAAAACATAGAGGTTGTTCCTGTAGACCCAAAAACAGTTGATGCAGATGTGGTCTTTTCAGCTCTTCCTGCAGACCTTGCCCTTACAGTGGAATCCGAGTTTGCAAAAGCCGGGTTTGCAGTTGCAAGCAATGCATCTTCCTACAGGATGGAAAAAGACATCCCTCTTGTAATCCCTGAAGTAAACCCCGAACACCTGGGGCTCCTTGAAGTCCAGCAGGATACAAGGGGCTGGGACGGATACATTATCACTAACCCTAACTGCTCCACAATTGTCATGACAGTTACCCTGAAGCCCCTGATGCAGTTTGGGCTCGAAACCGTACAGGTCGCCACAATGCAGGCGATTTCCGGAGCAGGTTTCTCCGGAGTTGCAGCCATGGCAATCTATGACAATGTAATCCCCTATATAGGAAGCGAAGAAAAAAAGATGGAAACTGAAACCTTAAAGCTCCTGGGAGAATTCAACGGCTCAGAAATCGTGCCTGCAGATATGAAGGTCAGCGCTTCCTGCCACAGGGTGCCTGTAGTTGACGGGCACACGGAAGCCATCTGGGCAGGCATGAGAGAAAACCCCACGCCTGAAGAAGTAAGGGAAGCCTTCCTGAAATTCGACCCAAAACTTGGAGAACTCCCCTCAGAGCCGAAAAAAGCTCTCATAGTGCGGGACGAAGTAGATAGACCTCAGCCGCGCCTTGACCGCAACATGGGAAAAGGCATGAGTGTCTCAGTGGGGAGGATCAGAGAAGGTATCCGATACATCGCAATGGGGCACAACACGATCCGCGGAGCTGCGGGCGCGAGTGTCCTGAATGCCGAGCTTCTTCATTCGATGGGCAAGCTCTGAGTTGATAAAACTTTTAAAGAGCGATAAAAAGCAAATTATAATCGCATAAATCGAAAGAAATAGCAAAGAATAAGAATGAGAAGTAAAAAGCCCGAAAACCGGGACTTTTACTTTTCTTCAAAAATCTCTGTTTTAAATTTATTTTTATAAAGTCAGAGATTGATTTTTATTTCTCCTGGAGTAATTTTCCAAATTTCCCGGTTTCCGGCAGTATTCAGGAAAACAGCTTCCTTGCAGCCTCTTCTGCCCTGCGCATAACCTCTCTTACAGGAACTCCGCTGGTTTTTGCAATTTTTTTGCAGTCTTCAAATTCCGCAGAGATATTGAGAAGAACCCCTTCCGAGTCCCTGGCGATTTTGACCGCAGTTTCAAATTCCTGACCTTCAAGATCAATTTTTATCCTTTCAATATTTCGGGAAGCTGTTAACCTGTGCCTGGCAGGCATGACTCTTACTCCAAGAGACCCTGTTTCAACTATTATTTTCCGGGCAAGTTTTGCGCTGTCTTCGGGCTTTGCAATAACCTTGATAATATGGGCAGGCCTGCCTTTTTTCATGGTTGCGGGCATAATCGCAACATCCCTGGCTCCCATTGAAAGCAGTTCCTCAAAGAGGTTGCCCAGGACTTCTCCACTCACATCGTCAGCATTGGTCTCAAGGACTTCGATTATATCAGGAACCAGATGAGAATCAGGCTCTATCAGCACTCCCTGGAGCACATTGGGCCCCTGGAGCTCGGCATCCCCTGCGCCGTATCCTATGGCAACTGCCCTGCCCTGAGGGAAATTGTCAACAGGCTTTGCAAAATGCGCAAGAATTGCAGCCCCTGTTGGAGTAAGCAGTTCCTTATTCACATTTCCTCCCCTGAAATAGAGCTTTCCTCTCCTGAGAATCTCAAGGGTAGCAGGAGCCGGCACAGGCAGGGTCCCATGCGCACATTCTATTGTTCCACTGCCCACATTGATAGGGGTGCAGTAAACCGAATCACAGTTAAGGGAATGAATGGCCGCAGAAGAGCCTATAACATCGGCAAGGGCATCGCTCTGCCCCACCTCGTGGAAATGAAGCTTTTCAAGGTCAGGCTGCCCATGAACCGCAGCCTCTGCTTCTGCCATTTTCAAAAAGATGTCAAGGGCACTTGCCTCTACTTTTGAAGGCAGTTTTGACGCCTTTACAAGGTCTACAATTTCAGGGTATGTCCGGAAGTACTCTTTTTCAGGCACATTTATGCGTACGTCCAGGGCTTTGATCCCTTTTTTCACAACCTCCCTGATATCCATAGATACAGGTGCCGAGGATTCGATTAATTCCTTTACTTCTCCCCTGTCGGCTCCGAGGTCGAGGGCACACCCCAGAATCATATCTCCGGCTGCACCTGAAAAAGGGTTAAAGACCAGTGATTTCATAAATTACCTCCCTGAATTTTACTTTTGAACCCGTCCTCGTTCGTCGTTTTCAAGATATTATTACTCTCCGGTTTCTTCCTGTTCCGTTTCTTCAGTTATTTTCCCTTCTCCGGCAGCAGCAATCATATTGGCAATCCTTGCCGCATAAGCCCCTGCAACGAATCCAGCATCGATATTTACCACTGCAAGGGTCGAGCAGGACTGAAGCATTGACAGAAGAGCCGCTTTTCCACCGCCGCCTGCCCCGTAACCTGTGGATACCGGAAGCCCTATTACCGGTACATCAACAAGCCCTGAGACTATGGTAGGAAGTGTTCCTTCTCTTCCGGCTGCAACAACAATCGCGCCGGGGTTCCGGAGCTTGAGCTTCTGGAGTTCAGGGATCAGCCTGTGGATCCCGGCAACGCCTACATCATACACAGCAATGGTTTCGCAGCCCATTTCGGAAGCAATAGTCCTTGCCTCTTCTGCAGCAGGGATGTCTGCCGTACCTGCGGATATGACTCCAACAACTCCTCCTGTGCGTGGAGCAGGAGTCCCGTCGTGAACAACCACCGTACGTGCCCGGCTGTTCCATTCGAGTTTATCATCACCAAAAGCTTTCATTAAGGCTTCCACATGTGATGTAGACGCGCGGGTAACCAGGGCTCTTTTACTTTTTTCTACCATAACCCTGGCAATCTCGACAACATCCTCAGGCTCCTTACAGTCAGCAAGAATCGCCTCTATTACACCGGTCCTTGTTTTCCTGTGAGTATCCACTTTAGCTATGTTAGAATAACTGACAAAACCCAGACTCCGGACATGCTGTTCCGCAGTTTCGAGGTCGATTTTCCCTTCTTTAACAGCCTTCAATATATCATTAAGATCCATGCACCACCCTTAATCAGAAGAATTGAATGCTCTAACAATAAACAGCTTAAATATCAAATTATCAGGCAATAATTATTGGTTTGGAGGCTTTTTAGAGTTTCGTGCTATACTCGTCTAGATTATTTTTATAATTATCTGGGTTATTGCTTTGTAATTTGAGATAAAATTAAACATTCTAAAACTGAATGAGTGTATGAGTGTAATTAACTGAATCTGGGTATAAGCAGCGGAAAAATGGGGATATTGTTTAATTGTTTGATAAAAGTCAGCTTAAACAATACCTTCATTTTCTCTTTTCAGCACTTCGGATTGCTTCTACTTTAAGTCTACTTCTTGAATATCTGTTTTGCTATGGCAACTCTCTCCTCCAGGTCGGACCCTTCAAGCTCTTCTACAACGGATTCAAGAATCGTTGGGATATCAAGGTGCTGGGGGCATTTCTCAAGACATTCTCCACATTGTACGCACAGGGATGCAAATTCAGGCTCTCCACCGGATAGTACCCCGCCCAACCTTGCAGCATACATGAACTTAGTCTCGTCTGCATTGCCGGACATATATAGAGTATTGTACGTTTCGAAACATAATGGAATATTCACCCCTTCCGGACAGGGCATACAATATCTGCACCCTGTACATCCTGCTTTCATAAGTTCACGATATTTCCGCTCTACTTTCTTTACGAGCTGTATTTCAGCTTCAGTAAGAGAATTCGGGTATGCTTTGTCTGCTACTGCGAGATTCTCTTCAATATGTGTTTCTTCATTCATCCCGGAGAGAACAACCGTGACCTCTGGGTGGTTCCATACCCAGAGAAGAGCCCATTCTGCAGCGGTCCTTTTTGTAGAAGCTTCATCCCAGATCTCCTGGACAGCAGGAGGGACAGGGTTTGCAAGGTACCCTCCACGGAGGGGTTCCATAATGATTACTCCAAGGCCTTTTGAAGCTGCATATTCCAGACCTTCAGTGCCTGCCTGGTTCTTTTCATCCAGGAAGTTGTACTGGATCTGACAAAAGTCCCAGTCATAGGCATCCACTATCCTTTTGAACTCATCTCCCGAGCCGTGGAAGGAAAAACCTGCGTTAATTATACGGCCGTCAGCTCTAGCTTTGTCAAGAAAATCGGCTATACCCAGTTTTTCAATATAATCCCACAGGTCACCAACGAGAGCGTGGATGAGGTAATAGTCGATGTGGTCAATATTAAGTTTCTTCAGCTGAGCGTCCAGAAACTTATCCATATCCTCCCGGCTCTTTATAAGCCAGGAAGGAAGCTTTGTGGCAAGTTTAACCTTTTCTCGATATCCGTCAGCAAGAGCACGGCCCAGGAAAGGCTCGCTCTGTTCCATATGATAGGGCCAGGCCGTATCGACATAGTTTACTCCGTGGTCGATTGCATAACGTACCTGCCTGGTGGCTCTGTCTTCATCTATACTACCGTCTTCTTTCATCGGAAGGCGCATGCACCCGAATCCAAGTATAGAAAGTTCATCTCCGTTCTTGGGCATTTTTCTGTAAAGCATTTTTAGTTCTCCTGAATTTTTAAATTGTTTTGCCCGTTTTTGATTGACTGATCACTCACACATGAAATGAAAAAAATTACACTTTAGCCAGACCTCTCCAGAGAATCTGGAATCCATCTGCTATGATTTTGTTTTTATCCAGTGAAGAATCTGAATCAAGAATAAGGTTTACTACCTCCCTGCTGCCCTGATAAAACATTGCAATAACCAGCTCCGCAGGAAAATCTCTAACCTCTCCCGTTTTTATCCCTTCATCCACAAAATTATGGAGGAAGACATATTCTTTCATCACTTCATCACGCGTAAATTTTGTTATGTAAGGAGAAGAGCAGAATTGTCCAACAAAAAGGAATTCTTCCTGATTGTTTACACCCCAATTGACTAAATTTGACCATATTCTTTTTAATTTATCCTGAAAGGTAGTCTCAGCTTCGAGACCTACCCCCATAGAGTGGCCCAAGTTTCCTTTAACCTCAAAATAAAGGCTGTTTATAAGATCTTCCTTTGTGGGAAAGTAATTGAAAAGGGTGCCTGTGGCTACACCTGCGTTTTTTGAAATTTGAGCAGTGGACGTACCGTGGAAGCCTCTTTCAGTGAAGAGCTTCAGGGCAGCTCCCATAATTGCTGTTTTTTTGTCTTTGACATGTTCTTTCATATACTATCTCTAAATTGACTGATTAGTCAGTTATAGAACTGAGTTATATCACAATATAAATAATTAATGGAACTTACTCTTAATTTTGTTCTTTATATATTTGAAAACTATGAGAGAATGACACTCAATAAAAAATATCATTACAGTAGAAATATCTTTACAGTAAAAATATCTTCACGGTAAAAATACCTTTCACGGAAAAAAATTTCAGGATAATAAAGATCTTTGAAAAAAGACGCCTTAAACCTAAAAAAGTAAAAGCGAGATTCAATTGCCGAAACAGATTTTCGTCTCATCTTTACAGCACAGTTTTTTTGAAACAGGGAACAGAGACTCGCTGTCCGGTTCCGAACCGCAGCCGTTGAAATTGATAGTAAAGTCCTTTATGCCTTTCAGAGCTCTTTCTTCAATCAATTCCTTAATTTCGTACATGGAAAGCTTCAGGCCAGCTTCTTTTACCCTGCCTGACAGTTCCTTAAGTTCTTCGTACTCCACCCTGGCAGAAAGCGGCTTCTGGTTTTTCCCTTTAACAATTTTCAGGCTTATGTTCCCTTCCCATAACGGCGTTTCAGACCCATCAAGAAAAGATATAAAAAGCTTTTTTATTTCATAATCGAATGGATAATGCTCTGTAGTTAGAACCCTGACACCAAGAGCACCGGTCTCCAGTGCCATGAACTCTGCAAGGGAATCAAGAGTTTCTTCCTCACTGTCAATCAGGAAGATGTGCTCAGGTCTTCCCTTTTTAGTAATGGCTGGCACTACATGTACATTTTTAGCTCCGAGCTTCATCAATTCTTCAATCAGATAGGGGACCTGCTCACATGTGATATTGTCAACATTTGTCATCAAAAGCAAAAGTAGACCTCCGGCGTTTTACAGAAAAAAATAAGGCAAAGGTAAAAAGGTTAAACCTGTAAGTCGGACCCTTTTACCTTTGCCCGGAATTCAGGCCGTTTTTGTGGTTTGGTGGATTTTTTGGATTGGTGTGTGTTCATCGGGATTTACTCAATGCATTCCATGGATTTCATTATCCTGACAGCCAGTTTTGCAACATCCGTTGCTTTTTCCCGGGCTCCCGGAATTGCAGCTGAACAGGACTTTCCTCCTTTTTCCGCAAGTTTTGCAGCTTCTTTTGGATCGGCAACTTTCATCGCAGCTGCAACGGCTGCAGGCACCGTAATGTTAATAATCGAGTGCCCAGAAAGCTGGAGTTCACAGACCGGTATGGCTGCCAGGGGGATAATTTCCAGAAGCTCCTTTCGATCGTTGAAAATAGCATCAGGGATCACATTCTGCCCAAGCCCCAGAAGTTCAAAAGTCCTGCCGTCTACAGTCAGTTTAACATCGGCATCTGTATCAAACCCGTAATATGAAGTAGTAAAGGGATGGCTACGGCGGGCACCTCCAACCATTTTCGTAATCTCAATCCTGACTTCGTGTCCTGTCATGGCTCCAAGCATCGCAGCAGCCCTTGTTTCGACAGTTTTCTTCCTTTCCAGGTCGAGTTCTTTCACGACATCCTCAACGGACTTTCCGGATTTTATATCCTCATATGCCTTTTTTGCCCTTCTGACGATAGCAGCTGAGCGGACCCCGTCAGTCCCAAGTATCATGGTACGCGTAATGGGGCCTCTCCTGACCTGTTCGGTTTTTCGGGCAATTGTATTAAGGGCAACCGCGGCAATTTCCGGGTCAAGCCATTCATTCTTTTTCACCTCTGCAATGACATCTGCAGCCTGCTCAATATCGCCTTCAAACTTTATCAGGGACCTGAGGGTAATTATTGTGTCCGCAGTCATATGTCCGAGAGGAGGCATTATAGGTCCTCCGGAAAATCCGGCTCCGATTTCAACCGATTCCTTAAATGCGCACAGCATCTCGCCAAAAGACATCATCCCCACTACAGTGGGAGCACCTATATCTTTCAGGATAACTCCAAGGTCTCCTACGAGCCTGAAAGAATCGTACTCTTCGTCTGTACCGCGCATATGGAGTTTTTCCGGAATGCCTGCAGCCTGACAGGCAGCTTTTCCTGCAAGATAGGCACTGTTCACATCAAAAAAGCCGCCGTACTCCTCACCAACAAAAGCATCAGGGTGCACGATTTCAAGAGCTGCTGCAGCTCCGAGTACTGCAGAAATAATAGGACTTGCGGAAATGCCTGCTCCCCAGTAAGCCTGCATCATAGCTTCTGTCCCTATCTTTGCAGCGTTCATGGATACTTCCGGAAATCCTATGTCTTCACCAAGGGTGTTGTGCCCATAAAGGGGGCCGCCTGCAACCCCAAGAGGAAGTTTCCGCCCGTCAATTTTTGTGAGTTTGCCTTCTGCCATGGCACTGTAAATAGCCTGTACGGCTGCAAAGCCTGAGACCTTGTTATTTGACTTTGGAGTGGGAATGGCTATAACCCCTGTCCTGTCGGCTCCTGCGATCATGCGAGCAAGAGCTCCTATTTTCCGGTTCCCTGCAGGGACTCCGGCCTGGGCATTTGAACCTGCAAAGTAGCAGATTGTAGCTGCAAAAAGGGCTGCGTTTGCCGGGCTTGCTCCGGCTTCTTCTGCGGCTTCAATGCCTTTTTTGAGTACATGATCAATTTCCAGGCTGCCGCTGTCTTCATCTGTAAGCGTGATATTGGCACCCCGGAAAAGCTCTGTAGCAATAGCATTTGCAGCACACATCGCGCCGATGTTTGTCATTCCATGACCTTTGGTAAGAGCTTCAATCCTGTCATTTGTAAGATTCTGGATACCTGAAATTGAAGCCATTACTGCAGCATAAACTTCGTTATTCAAAAAAATTTGCCTCCTTTAAAAAAATAATTCGAGATGATTTTTTCTCAATAGTTTAAAATTCGTCATGTAAATAGTTATTCATTAACACTGTGACTATATTAAAAAAAGAAAAAGTCAAATCGAAAAGTTACAAGTCAAGTTAAATGGAGTTTAGCGTTATTATTAATACAGAAAAATTAAAAAGAAAAAAGCCTTCTTGATCCATGCAGCAGCCTGCAAAATAGAGAAGTGTAAAAACTCTGAATAAAAAATACCAGCGATAAATTTAAAAATCCGCATTGTTAATGTGTAGAGATCATCATGCTCATAGTACTCTCATTAGGCGGTTCAATTCTCGCAAAAAACCTTGATCCGGATCGTTTTTTAAAATATGCAAATGCTCTGCGCGACATATCCAAAAAACATACACTGCTTGTAGTAACTGGAGGAGGAGAAGCAGCAAGGGACTATATAGGTGCTGCACGGGCTATGGGGGCAGATGAAGTAACCTGCGACTACATAGGCATAGAAATCACTCGCCTGAACGCAAGGCTGCTTATTTCAGCTCTCGGACACGATGCTTATCCTGAAATCCCTTCAAACTACCCTGAAGCTTCAAAAGCCATGACTTCAGGAAAAGTCGTGGTAATGGGGGGAGTTACACCTGGTCAGACAACTGACGCTGTTGCTTCAATCCTCGCAGAATACCTGAGGGCAGACCTGCTGACAATTGCAACGTCAATTGACGGGGTTTATTCCTCAGACCCTAACTGCGACCCCTGTGCAGTCAAATACGAGAAAATCTCCCCTGAAAAACTCATAAACATTGTTATGGCTATCGAGATGAAAGCAGGCTCAAAATCCCCTGTTGACCCTGTAGCTGCAAAGATTATAGAGCGCTGCAAGCTCGACGCTCTTGTAATGGACGCCAGAAACCCTGATCTTCTTGTAGAAGTCATATGCGGAGAGGCTGCCAAAAAATCCCCGGTCTCCTGCGGAACCTGGATTACAGCAAAAAAATAAAAAATCGAAACAATAGAAGTAAAAACAGTTCTTTTCTGGCATATTAAAACCGGAAAAGAAAAAAATCAAAAACTTAAACATAGAGGTTCCGACATACATCCATATTGCAGAGATCCTGATTGGGCTGATGGCTCTGCTTCTCTGCAGCTTTTGGAAAGAAGGAGGACCCGGGCTTGAGCCTGCCAGAAAAAAAGAACTGTTTGAAACTGAGAGAGTTTACTTTAAGTTTATTTTCTCTAACCCTATTCCTGATTTTCTTCTGCACACAGATAAATCCTGTTTACGGAGCTGTAAACGGGGCAGCTATTGAAGAAGAGAATGAAAACAGAATTATTATTGGCTTTTTTTCAGACCATGACCTCAGTGATGCAACAGTCAGGTTTGAAGAACCCCATGAAAACGTTTCTCTTGTTTTTACCCTGAGTTCGGGAAAAGAAACTCTGAAATCAGAAACTTTCCACCTGGTTTCCGTAAAGAAAGACCAGGAGATTTCAAAAGTCTTTTTCTGGGAGCTTGAAGAAGACTTTGGGAAGGATAGGGACTCTTATACAGCACAGCTTTTTGTAAAAGAAGGCAATCAAATCCTTGAAACCCAGAAAACCTCATTTTCTTACCGTAACCCTCATCTTTCAAACCTGAAAGTTGTGGATTTTTCTGCAGATTCCGAAAAAGCTTCATTCCTGATAGATCTTGTAAGTTCCGCAAACCTCAGACTCGTGCAGATGCCTGAGCCCGGCATTGTAGATTTTGACCTTAAACTCCTTTCCGGCAAGGACATAATATACAGCGAAAGCCTGAAAAATGTCCCTGTAACTGATGCTTATTATAAAACAATTAACTGGCCCTTGCTGCTGGAAAAAGACAGGAGCTACACCGCTCTCCTGAAAGTCCATTCACATTCCCCCGAGCTTACCACCGCATATATGTCAGAATTCTGGGCGGAAGAAAAGGTAGAAATCCTTGATTCTGACATCAACGTGGACGAGTACGGGGCAAGCGTGACTGTAACAGGAAGGTCACAGGTTCCTTTTAATGGAATTGTCAGGGTTGTTCTAACTCCTGAAGAAGGAGATGTCCGGGTGTTTGAAGAAACTGCGGATATCCTTACTGCGGGAAAAGAAGATACAGTAGGAATCATCTGGCAGGGGGTTCCCAGAGGAGACTACAATGTAAAAATAGATGTGGTAAACCTCGACGGTGAAATACTTGACAGCCATGAAACGGTTTTGCGTGTTTTTGAGCCCGTAGCTGAACTAAATCCTCCTGAAGAGACTCCAGCACTTAGCTCTCAGGCAGCAACTGGAATTTTACTCTGTGTTGCTGTTTTTCTGGGAAGAAAAAAGAGAGGAAAAAAGGACTGAACCAGGTAACTTTTGAATTATCTGGAGTTAAAACGAATCTGTATGCGGGATCACTATGCTTGACCTGATCATCCGAAACATAACGAACCGGAAAATCCGGAGCGCACTGACTATCTGCGGGATAGCCCTGGGGATTTTTGCAGTCATAGTTATGGGTGCCATGTCTGAGAATTTCCATCAGACTTTTGAGCGTTCCATGAGTGTGACCAGTGACAAAATCCGGGTCTTTGCCGAAAGCGGAGTCTTTGGAGGGGGACTCACGGAAGATAAGGTCAGCGATGTCCTCCGCGTGGCCGGCGTAGAAGATGCCTACGGGCTTTTAATGACCACTTTTGACGAAGATAAAATGGGCATGACAGGAAAACAGATACTTGGTGTCCCTCCTGAAAAATCCAGTGTTGCCCTTAACCCTGTGCAACTAAAAGCAGGCCGCTTTCTGGACCCGGGAGATTCTTACAGCGTGGTCGTAGGAAACAATATCAAGAGAGAGTACAACCTTGAGATCGGCAGCAAGTTCGAGATCCACGACAAATATTTTACCGTTGTTGGGATCCTTGATTATACCGGCTCTATTTTTGACAATGCTGTGATTATTCCTCTTGAAACTGCCCAGGACCTTTACAGCGTGGGAAATTCAGTATCCTATATCTTTGCCGTGCCTGATGATAGGGTGGATGCAGAGATGCTCTCCAAAAGGATCGAGTTAAGTGTAAAAGGCACAAGCACCCTTTCTCCGGGAGAACTTGAGGTGCAGGCAAGACAGTCCTTCATGATTTTCAGCGTAATAACCATCAGTTCCGGTCTCCTTGCAGCAATCATAGGCGGGCTCTGTGTAATGAATACGATGCTCATGTCAGTTGCAGAAAGGACAAGAGAGTTTGGAATTTTGAAAGCCATTGGCGCAGAAACTAAAGATATCCTGCTCCTGACACTTGGAGAAGCCTCCTTGATGGGTCTTTTAGGAGGAATCCTTGGGATTATTGTTGGTATCGGGGCTGTCCAGATTATGAACGCATGGCTCGCAACAACCAGGATTGTCCTTTTCCTGATAACCCCGAGGCTCCTTATAATTGCAATGCTTTTTGCTTTACTGATAGGTGCTCTTTCAGGGCTTTATCCGGCTTACAGGGCTTCGAAGATGAGCCCTATGGAGGCTTTGAAGCATGCGTGAAGAAAAAGAGGGAGAAACTGGTGCCGGAAGAAAAGTTATCATGCAGATAGAAAACCTCTCCAAGACCTATATGCAGGGTAAAATTCCTGTCCATGCCCTCCGCTGTGCCTGCATAACCGTAAGAAAAGGAGAGCTCCTCGCTATAATGGGACCTTCGGGTTCAGGGAAATCAACCCTTCTGGCTCTCATAGGCACACTTGAAAAAGCCACTGACGGAAAAATAATTCTTGACGGGACAGACCTTACATCAGTACCTGAAAAGCTGCTCCCGGGCGTGAGAAGAGAAAAAATAGGCTTTATTTTTCAGCACTACAACCTGATTCCTACACTTTCAGCCCTTGAAAACGTTGAACTTGCCATGCGCTTTTCAAGAATGCAAAAAAAAGAGAGAAAAGAAAGGGCAAAATCCCTTCTTGAAGACCTGGGGCTGGAAGACCGGCTCAATCATAAACCTACGGAGCTCTCAGGTGGAGAACAGCAAAGGGTTTCTATTGCAAGGGCTCTGGCAAATAAACCTGCCCTGATTCTGGCTGACGAGCCTACAGGTGAGGTCGATAGCAAAACAAGGGACTCCGTTGTGCAGATTTTTAAGGAATTGAGCCAGAAGGGACAGACAATTCTTGTTGTAACTCACGACCCCGAGGTTGCAAAGGAGTGTTCGAGGGTGCTCAGGATTACGGATGGGATGATTAAAGATCATTAGGCTACAGGGAATTAAAACAGTTATAGTAAAGAGTTCGTCCCTAAGGGTTGATCAGGGTTCAAAATAACTCAATTTGAAACCTGTTCCAGAATTATTTTTCGTATATAGAAACCATAATGATTATAAAAATCAATTACTTTTTCATTTCCATCCCCTACAGCAACTATTTTTGATTTTACCTTATTTTTATCCAGCCATTCCAGGGCTTTTTCCATTAATTGGCTTCCAATCCCATGTTTGCGATATTCTTTTTCCACATACAGTGAATCTATTTCCCCTATCATTTCTTTATCAATTGTGCTAATGCAATATCCAATATATTGTCCTGTATCTTTATCTTTTACTAAGTTGACTCTCATAGCCGCTTTTGAATCATCTGTTAATTCGTTAACTCTATCTTGAAATCTTTTATTCGCATAAGTATCTGCAAAATATTTTGATTTATTTTTATGATGGGTTCTGGAACCCTGCCATAAAGATTCTATTAAATATAGTGATTCCTGAGCACCATCGGTATACTCAACATTAATCATGTTTTTTCCTTCCTGTTATTTAGTGAAGTCTCTATATGCTTATAATCTCTTTATACACCCTAGATCTCTTCAAACTCCCATCCAAGGTGTTCTTTTATTACTATATACGCCATTGCAGGCGGAATAATTCCTATATCAGTTACTATCATATCGATGTATTCAGAGGGAGTAAAGTCAAAAGCCGGATTTTTCACCTGCACATGAGGGAGTTCTGCCAGAACCGAAGGGTCGACAACTTCATCTGTGGACCTTTCTTCGATTTCTATAGGTATTCCCAGGATAGTGCTCGGGCTGAATTTGAAGGTCTCGGCAGCTACCATGAAACTTTTTCTGGCTTCGTGGGCAGCAAGGGCGAGCTGGGAAGTCCCTATTTTGTTTACAAGGGCTCCGTTTGCTGCAATCGCATCAGCTCCGACTATCACTTTATCCACATCTTTCATATAGTAGCGCACAGCAGAGTCCACAATAAGGGTTGTGGGGATTCCAAAGCCGTTAAGGTGCCTGACTGTCAGCAACCCCTGGCGCCTGGGGCGGCTTTCAGTTGCGATAACTGAAATATTTTTTCCGTCTTCAAAAGCCGTTGTAATTATGGAAAGGGCGGCATGGGAATTGCAGTGAGTCATTATTACGTCCCCGTCCTGAACTCTCCCTGCTCCAATTTTTCCAATTCTTCCAAGAGCTTTATCTGCCCTCTCGATAAAGAGGTTGGCGTTATTGATGACCTCCTTCCTGGCGTTCTCTACATTATCAGAAGAATATCTGGAAGAGAGCTTTACGGCGTTAGGGAGGGATACGGCTGTAGGGCGTGTGCTGATAAGGTAATTGGAGACTTCCGTGATCCCGGCTGCAAATTCCTCAATAGAAGCAGCCTCGAGCCCTGCAGCATAGTCCCTGATTACTTCAGCTGCAGCTTTTGCAATCCTGCCTGCACCCCGGATTTCCATTGTCCGGATCTTTTCTGCGGTTTCCTGAACTTCTTTCATAATATAAGGGATAGTCAGCGCCTGATTTATAGCTATCTTTCAGCTCTCCTTCTCTCATTGAAAGACCGGAGGAGGACAAAGACCGGAATTGATCTGGTTATACTTTCTTTATTTTTTCTGATCTATCCCTGTAGTAAGCAAAAAGGTCTTCTCCCCATTTAAGTGCAACAGGGTCAAAACACAGGACATCGCGCGTATGGTCAAAAGCGCCGTTAGAAAAAGGAAGACTCAAAGAGAGAAATTTATCAGTGACAACATGAGAAAATTCTATTTTTTCCTCGCATACATATAAACAGGTGTTATCGAGGCTGAGAAATTCCCTTAATTCAGACCTGTATTCTCCTTTTATTCTCTCATAAACCGGAAGGGTCACAAGAAGAGTTACATCTGCTCCATTTTTCGCAAAAGAAAGGAAAAGGGAAGGGTAAAGAGGAAAAAAGATGGCGGAAATTCCTTTTATCTTTCTCGATACTGTAAGTTTTTCCACGAATTCCCTGTGAGGTTCAAAGAGGTGTGTCCAGTCAGGAGGTTCGGAAAAGATACAGTTCTCCAGATCTCCAATCCTGCTCTTTAAAGGAGAAGGCAAACACTCAACTGCATGGTCTGCCCAGTAATCGTAGTTCCTGGAAAAGACATTTAATACACGCATCATCGCGTGCATTCTCTCAGCTACCGCTATGCCAAGAGGAGACAGAAAGTAAGAGTCTTCTGTCCTGAATACCAGAGAATCATCCCTTAATTTTTTAATCTGGGGAAGAATGGCTACAGCGCTCGTATCCAGATTTGTTTTTATTTCTTCTATATTTTTTGGCCCCTCTTTTAAAAATAAAAGAAGATTTTTCCTTTTTTCGGAGAGGAAAATCAATTCTAGAAGCGAGTTACTCATGTCTATAAGAGATAAGTAAAGACTTGATAAGTATCTTTCGTATTATTCAACTATTTTTATTCAAAAGCGTGAAACCAGATATGAAAATTTTTTTGGGATGTGAAGGTAAAAAAGTGGTAGACTATCAGGACAGAAAAGAATAAAGAATGAGAGATATTGCAGAGCAAAAATTAACCAAAACTGAAAATGCAAGAAGTTATTTGAGCCAGAGTAAGTGGATTTTGAGGCAGTGAAATAATTCAATGGGAAGTAAATTTTAAGGTCGTATAGGTTATATACCTCTATAACATAAAGAGGAAGTTGACGGTTAAGAGTTAAGGGGTTTTTCTCTTAATCGTAGGGGTTGAATCACACAATTGGGAGCCATATCAGAGGTGGCAAGCGGCTCCCAATTATAACACCACCGATCTTGGAGAACTTTTATCTTCCAGTATTCATCATTTTTCTATCATCCAATCATAAAAAATATAAGAAATGGTGAAAATATAGCCCAATATATTTACATAGTTCAGTAAAGATTATAGAACTTATGAGAATTTACGGACTAAGAATTTTTTTGAATATAGTAGGAGATAAATAAAAAGTGTTCAGGACATATTGTTTAAAAAAAGAAAAACTGTTCATTTTGGATTTTTTAAGATTTATTTCATAAGAGAAAAGAAATAAATTAAGAGGTAATTTTGACTGGCTTGAAATTTTTAATGCTAACAAATAATTTAATAAAATAAGATATTTTAAACTCAGATAAAAAAATACAGTCATCTATAATTTGAGTATTAGCAAATATTTTATGACGTTTATGTTATATAACTAGAAATCATAAGAATTTGATAGAGATTGAGAGTTAATGGGTTTCCTCTCAGTCCAATGGGGTTGGATCATCAGTAGGGACCTAGGAAAGGAAAATTCGGTCCCTATTTCCTTCTTACAGAAATAAAATCAAACTTTTTTCCAGAGCAAATTCTTCCTGAGGACCTGATTTTTAAATTAATTTATATTTTGCTAATGAATTTACCTCTTTATGAATGAATTTACTTCTTTATGAATGAATTTACCTCTTTATAAATGAATTTACCTCTTTATAAATGAATTTACCTCTTTATAAATGAATTTACCTCTTTATAAATGAATTTACCTCTTTATAAATGAATTTACCTCTTTATAAATGAATTTACCTCTTTATAAATGAATTTACCTCTTTATAAATGAATTTACCTCTTTATAAATGAAGATTGATCAAATTGATTATCAGGATAATCAACTGAAACTGTGATTTTTTGTTATTAGTTAATCTGTTCATCGAAGCTACACATCTTTAAAGAGACCGATAAAAATCGAGAGCGGATTAATACTCTGGATTTTTTTTGTATTATCAATTAAATACAGAATTTATAAATAGTATTCAGAGAATATGAAACAGGTTAATTAAATTAACCCGACAGATAATGAAAAGTAATTGAAGTAGGAGTTGAGAACCTGGATTTCAATGATGCTAATTTCGATACCGCTGTAAAGTTCCACGGACATGTCTGCCCTGGCATATCGATAGGATACAGAGTGGCTATGCTGGCTACCGAGCGTTTTAAAGACAGGAGCGAAGATGAAGAACTCGTTGCAGTTGTGGAAAACAGGTCCTGTGCAGTAGATGCGATTCAGGCAATCAACGGCTGTACCTGCGGGAAAGGAAACCTCATCTTCAAAGAACATGGAAAGCACGTATATACATTTTACAAAAGAGGAAGCGAAAAAGCCCTGAGAATTTCCCTTAAACCCGATGCCTTACCCCAGGATAGTAGACATACTGCTCTTTTCGCAAAACTGAGGGCAGGCACTGCAAGCCCGGAAGAAGAAAAAGAGTTTCAGGCTTCACATGATGCGAAAAGCCAGAGAATCCTGGAAATGCCGGAAGAGGAGCTTTTCCGTGTCAGTGAAGTGAATATTGAGCCCCCGGAGAAAGCCATAATCTACCCCACAGTCATATGCAGCAAATGCGGAGAAGGATTTATGGAACCCCTGGGAAGGGTTAAAAATGGAGAAATTGTCTGCATCTCCTGTTTTGAGGCAAAAAATGAGTGAAAATTCAGAAAATGCTCCCGAAAAAGTTGAGTTTACCCCCATAGGCTACGTGGAAAATGACTACTTTAAACCGGAGTATAAAGAAGAGGTCTACGAGAAGGTTTCAAAAATTGTCCTGAGAGAAGATCTGGTAGACGGCCTTTACAGGGTAGAAGAGCTTGAAAAACTCTATATCCTCTTTTATTTCAGCAAATCGGAAGGTTATAAGCTGATCCACCGCCGCCGTTATGACGGAGAGATGTCAGGAGTCTTCGCAAGCAGGAGCCCATACCGGCCCAATGGGATAGGTCTTACCCTTGTGGAGCTCTTGAAAGTAGAGGGCAACGTGCTCTATGTAAAAGGCATTGATGCCATCAACGGGACGCCTGTACTGGACATTAAGCCATACATGAAAGACCTTGAAGAAAAAGCGAAAGAAAAAGCGAAGTGAAAAATCGCAAAAAAACAGTATCTAAAACCGATAAATCAAAAAATAAAGCCTTTTTTCAAATAAAAAAGAAAAGGGGAATTACCCTTTTCTAAGTTTCATTTACATTTTCTTTTTCCGGAATCCCAGATAAATTCCACCCACCACTGCTACCACAAAGAGAGTTCCAATGATATCAGCTCCTGAGAAGGACATACCACCACTTTCCGCTTCTTCAGACGATTCTTCTTTCTGCATCTCATAACCTTCCACGTAGTCAGGATCTGCAGATTGTCTGACCTCAGGGGCAGGTTCAGGGGAATCCACACCATATCCTGCATCAGAATTCTGAACGGTCTGGTTGCTGACCGGTTCTTCGGTGTTTGATTTGGCAGTCTGGTTAAGTTTTTCGGCAACACTCGTCTGGTGCCCATTGCTGCTCCTATGCTCTTCAGTCCTTTCCTGCTTAAGAGATTCCTGCGTAGCCTCTTCAATCGCTTCGACAAAACCGGGTACTGATACAAGGCCCGATACGTAGTTGTTGAGGAGAGAATTCCCGCAGGTGTGGTGGCAGCAGGTAACCCCGTCTTTGACCACGGACTCTGCATATTCCTCAGCCAGGCTTTTGAGGACATCATCCGATGCGTCCCAGCTCCCCTTGCGGGCAGTCTCCAGCATCCGGGCAGTCATGGACTGGTATGCGTAGGGGTTGTTCTGCTTTACCCAGTCGCTGAGTTCCTGGTCTGCCATATAGGTCTGGTATACCTTATTCCACATATCATCGCTGATCAAATCCGGGTTTGTGGCTTCCCAGCCCCAGAGGTTTTCAACGAAATCCGACATTTCCCTTGCTCCTGCATAGCCGTTTCCCTGCATGCCGTCAATCCATCTGGGATTGAAATATCGGGAATAAGTTTCCCTTTTGAGGAATTCTTCCAGGGTTTCGGTTTTCTCATCCCCTCCGGTCAGCATATTCGTAATAAATGAATCAGGATACTCCCCTCCGGAAACGGAACTGACAGCAAGATTCAGCCCTCCCAGATACTGGAAAAAGTCATCGTTGTCAAGGGTCCCGTAAAGGTTTGTGCTCCGGCTGTGAACTGTGGCTTCAACCCCTTCAAGGCTCTTTTTGAAAAGGTCCTTAAGGTTTTCGCCCCAGACGTTTTCTCCGTAAGCATTGCACATCCTGTTGATGTAAAGATCTGCAAGAGCATCATTGCTCTCCCAGGTATCACTTGCTGAAACAGCGTTCGGAAGCCCTGTGCCGTAGGCGCCGTCCTCAGACCCGAAAATCCTGAGCAGGGAAAGGTCCAGTGCCTCACTTTCATTAAGTGAACCCTTACTCATCAAAGAGGTCTTCAGAGCATCAGCATTTTCCCTGACATAGTTAGGGGAATCCTCCTGGGCATAAGCAAGTTTTACAGCTTTATCCAGCAGGCGCACCTTGTCAGGATACATATCCCTGTAAAGCCCTGAGATCTGGATTACCACATCAATCCTGGGCCTTCCCAGAGTCTCCATGGGAATAGCTTCCACATCAACCACCCTGCCGCTGTTCCATACAGGTTTGACGCCGAGCAGGTAGAGGATCTCTGCTTCCATGACCCCTTCGTGCCTGGTAGTCTCTCCTGCCCATAGGACATAAGCCACTTTTCTCGGGTAATTCCCGTGCTCGGCGAGATATGCTTCAAGCATCTGGTCAGCCATCTCCTGCCCGAGAGTCCAGGCGGCTTCCGTCGGCACTATCCTCTGGTCAAAAGCATAAAAGTTTCTTCCCGAAGGCAGTGCTTCAGGGTTTCTAACAGGGTCTCCTCCCTGGTTTCCGGGGATGAACCTGCCGTCAAGGGCATTTAGGACCTGCTGGATTTCCTCTTCCCCGAGAGCCAGGTTTGCAGCATATTCTTCGGCACTGGCAAGGAAGGTGCTGACAGTTTCATTGCCTGTCCCAAGTACCTGGACCTGAGCCTCAGTGGAATTGACTCCCTGGTTAAGGACAAGGTCAAGAAGGTAGAGCTGGGCACTTTCGGTCTCGTTAAATTCACTGACAGAATCGGCAAAGTCAGTCCCAAGCATGGAATTCACCATACCCACAAGCTGTTCCCCTTTCGGACTGGTCCCAAGGATGTGCAGCCCATAAGGCATGGACTGGCTCTTATATTCATCCAGCAGCTCTTCAAGCCCTTCAAGGAAAACGGCATTAAAGTAAGTCTCGTTATTTTCCGCCTCTGTCATATTGAATTCTTCATCCAGGGAGAGGGATAAGGTCAGGTTTAAAACTTCAGACCTGTGAGCTGTTTTAAGGGAAGCATCTGCCTCTGCCTGTCCATAGTTATGGATAGCTTCGCTCAGGTTTGCATAATCCCCATAGCTTCCCGCAGAAACAATCGGAGGAACAAGATGGTCGACTATTACTGCCCCTCCTCTGCGTTTTGCCTCATTTCCTTCCCCAAGCCCGTCCATGACGTAAGGATAAATAACGGGTACGTCCCCGATCATCAAGGAAGGCCAGTCGTACCTCGAAAGCCCGAACTCTTTTCCGGGAAGCCATTCCTGAGTCCCGTGCCTGCCAAAGTGCACAAGGGCATCACTGCCAAACCCGCCTTCTTCTTCGGAGTGCTGGAGCCAGAGATAGAACGCAATGTACTGGTGGTGAGGAGGAAGTTCAGAATCGTGATAAAGGGCTTCACTGTCATCAAGCCAGCCTCTCGAAGGCTGAGGAGCCAGAAGCACGTTATCCCCTACCTCAATTCTGGGGATTACAAGATATCTTCCACTCTCGTTTTCCCAGACCATGATCTCTCCAGGAGCAGGGCCCCACTGTTCAATAACCTCCTGCTGTTTCTCTTCAGGAAGTTCAGAGAACCATACTTCATATGTGCTTTCAGGGACGAGAACTACCTTGCCTGTAGCAACCATCTTCTCGAGTTCTCCGGGAGCCCAGGTACCTATATTGATGCCCTGGGTAAGCATCAGATTAAGTAGCTCGGTTTCATTCAGGGACTGGTTTTCATTAATGGCATATCCTCCGGCAGCCATAGCATCAAGCAGGCTTGACAAACTTGGGACGACATCGAGGTAAGAAGCCCCTATGTTGTCCTTTCCTCCTCCGTGGTTATAATAAATGATAGCAACTTTCTTGTCGGAGTCAGGAATTTCCCCAAGGTTTACCCAGCTTTCAACCCGGTCAATGAGCCAGTCTACCTGGTAGTCTATAGAAACCGAAGTCTCGGTCCCGGTTTCGGGATCTATTTCAGTGGCAGCCATTATTACCGGGTCAATAGCTCCCCAAAGTTCCTGCAAATCGAGTTTCATCATTTTATCCGCGGGAAGCGGCCTGCTGCTAGCTTCATACCCGGTCCTGTTCATGTAATTGTTAACTATGCCGTTGATTACAGGCACATCAAGCCCCTCGGCATCAAACTTGTTTCCAAAGTACGTAAAAGAGATGATAGCGTCTACAAGTACCTCGTCACCCTGCTTGAAGAAATCTCCCGAGGAAAGGTTATCAGACCCGTAAGTAGCAATAACATTGTATTCTCTGGCTTCCAGTTCCGAAATCAGAGCGTCAATGGGCTCAATCTGGAAGGGGAAATAACTCTGGTACATGGTAATAGCAACCGTGGGCTTTGCCGGATCGTAAACATGTCCTCCGTCACTCCTGTTAGAGTACCAGGTAAGGTATGTATCAAGGGAATCGGTGAAGTAACCTGTCATGTTTGTATGGTAGATAGCCCTTTCAGGAAGTGTGTGTGGGTCCTCGTACAGGAGGTCAGTTCTGCCGCAGCAGTCACTGGCTATGCAGAATAAAAGATTTTTCAGGTTACTCTGGTCGTAAGCCCCGTTGAGCCAGTAATTGTTGAGTTTTTCCCTGTAGCTCTCTATCAGGTCTGCAGGAAGAGGGATGCTCTCGTTCAGCAGGGTATCGTCGTCGATAACCACACACCCGTTAGAAATTGCGCTGTCTACTGTGGGTGTAAGCTTCCGGGCAGTTGAAGGGCTGAGCATGTTGATGTAGATGATATCCATACCGCTCAGGTCAACATCGTTTTCCATAACATAATCAGCCATAAAACAGCTAAGGGAAAGGTTCAGGCTGCTGTTGCCGTTGATCTCCTCCATCAGGTTTTTGAGGGGAAGTTCATGGCTCCGGTACCCGGTAACAATAGCAATATCAAGGTGCTGACCGGGGCTTGAGTCTACAGGGGTTTCCTTTACCTGCTCTCTCAGCAGAAGAACTTCTGTGAACCCCAGAGAAATAGGGTCTCCTCCCATCTGTTTTTGTCGGGTGAGCCCGCGGATTGAAGAGGCTCCTTCCAGGGGAACTCCACTGCCCTTCAGGTCAAGAATTGCCTGGGATTCGGTTTCATCAATATCCCTGCTTGAAGTATCGAGGTTTACAGAAAGATCTGTACCCTGAACCTGGATCTGTTCATCGGCACGACGCCATTTGTCCTCACTGGAAATAGCAACAAGAGTATAGTTTCCATTGGGAATACCGGAAAGCAGATAGTTTCCCTCAGCGTCACTTGTAGTGTTAGCAACAAGTTCGTATTCCGTGCCTGTACTGCCCGCCGCCGGAGAAGAAGAAAATAGCATTAAAAGGATTAAAATTGTCAATCCGGAAGCCTTAATTTTTTTGTTAAAAGTATTTTTATCAACATTAACCTGTTCTTTCATAATCCTGCTCCAGAATATGATTAAGCTTATCGCTGTGAGAGCCACTTATCGCGGAATTGTTCGGATGCCTGCAAAATACTTTATAATTTTATTTACAGGATATCGCCGCCAGAGATACCAGTACATTCTGGTAGAAAACCCGGACTACACAGCAAAGAAATAACAAAAGTAAACTTTACCTGTCATTCAGGGAAAAACATCACTCAAATATTGGTTGTCAAAAGCTGTTTTTGATAGATATAGCCCAATAAAATATCAGTACCTCACCTCAAAACATAAATAATACCGGATAATTTGAACGCAATTTTACTTTATTTGCATAAAAACCTGCGATTATTGGTAACAATTATTAGCCTTGAAGATAACAAGAACGGAAAAGCGATAAAAAGAACAGAAAAGGATACGGAAGATAAGAAAAAAATATCAGGAAAAATTTAAGTCAGGGCTAAAAAAAGGAGAGAATTAGAGAGAGGAAAATGAAGAGAAAAGAGCATAAAAAAGCCCTTTTCTTCCAAAAAGCATTTAAACCTTCTTTTTACGGAATCCCAGATAAATTCCTCCAACTGCTGCCAGGACGAAAAGAATTCCGAATATGTCAGAGCCGGAGAAAGACGGACCTCCACTTTCTTCTTCCGTTACAGGAGTTTCTTTCTGCATCTCATAGCCTTCCACGTAATCGGATTCCGAATTCTGGCGGACTTCAGGAGCAGGTTCTGGAGAATCCATTCCATAACCCGTGCTGGAGTCCTGAACAGTCTGGTTGCTTTCCTGTGATTCCGAACCTGATCTGGATGTCTGGTTAAGTTTTTCAGCAACACTTGTCTGATGCCCTTTGCTGCTACTGCTGCTGCTCTGAGATTCTGTTATTTCCTTGGTTTCGACTCTGGTTGCTGATTCGATCTGCTCAGCATAGCCAGGAACAGATACCATCCCGCTTATGAACTCATGAAGCAGAGGGTTTCCGCAGGTATGGTGGCAGCATGAAGCTCCATTCTCAGCCACAGACTGTTCATATTCCGTTGCAAGGCTTTCAATAACGTCTTCCGAAGGTGCCCAGTAATCGTGCCTGACAGCTTCAAGCATCCTGGCAGTGATTGACTGGTAAGCGGCCGGGTTATTCTGTTTGAACCATTCTCTCATGGCAGGGTCATTGGAGTAGGTCTCATACACCTGCTGCCAGACGGTGTCATCCACAAGTTCAGGGGAACTTACTTCCCAGCCAAAGAGGTTGTCCACAAATTCGGACATCATACTGCCGCCTGAATACCCTGAGTTCTGCATGCCTTCAATCCACCTGTCATTGAAATATCTGGCTCTCAGGTCCTTGCTGAGGTATTCCCGCATTCCAAGCATCTGAGCCCCGTCGGGGTTGCTTGTATCAGAAACATACATTTCAGGAGTTGTCCCGTCACCTTTTACATACCTTGTTGCAAGGTTCATGCCTCCGAAGTACTGGAAAAAGTCGTCGTTGTCAAGAGAATCGTAAAGGTTTGAAGAGGCTGAATGTACCGATGCTTCAACATTTTTCAGGTTCCCTTCAAGGAGGCCTCTGGACTGTATTCCCCAGAAATCCTCTCCATAGGCGTATCCCATCTTGTCCAGGTATACGTTTGCAATGGCTTCTTCGTTTTCCCATGTCCCGCTTGCACTGACAGCGTCCGAGACCCCTATATCGTAGGTGCCGTCCATTACCGCAAAGCAGCGCATTGTTGAGAGTTTTGTTGCAGTATCGTTGTCATATCCTGTCTCAACAAGGGAACCGTAGAGTGCAAGTGAACTCTGGTTGACGTAGTTGGGATAGTTTACGGGGGGGAGAGAGCTTGCAAGTTTTACAGCGCTGTCCACCATTTTGATCTTATCCGGGAAAGCATCCCTTATCCCTGCCGTACTATAGACAATATCAATACGCGGCCTCCCTGGCTTTGAGCTGTCGTAATTCGGCAGCAGTTCTTCTTCGGGAATAACTTCGACTCCTGTCACATACCCGTATTCGTCCCATACGGGCTGGATCCCAAGCAGGTAAAGAATTTCGGCTTCCAGGGTCCCGTGGTCGCCGATAAATTCAACACCGAACCTTGAGAATGAAACCTTTTCAGGGTATTCCCCGTGCTCACTATAATAGTCCTCAAGCATCTGGATTGCAAGGGTTTTCCCGACTTCCCATGTTGCTTTTGAAGGGTACAGTTTTGAATTTACGCTGTAATAGTTGCGCCCTGTCGGTACGGCATCAGGGTTCATTATGGGGTCAAGCCCAGACGCCGGCGGGATAAACCCTCCATTCAGGGCTGAAAGAATCCTGTCAATTTCCACATCACAGCCAAGAAGACGGTCCCTGTAGTCCAGGCCAAGCTCAAGGTCAGGTGTGACAGAACTGTTGGTCTGCCCGTAGACTGCAATCTGGGCAGCGGAAACATCTGTATTATTTGTTACAACTTCCCAGACAAGTTTAGTGACTTTTGTATCATTTAACGGAATCCCGAGAGGATAAGCGGATTCTGGATAGAAGGCTGCAGTAACATTATCCTCAAAGCTCCCTCCGAGCATAGCCCTTACCATCGCAGATAATTCGTCTTTCTCAGGGTCTGTCATGTTTGTCCCCGGAACACGGCTGAGGATATGCATTCCGTAGGGGATATTTTCATTTCCTATGTCTTCCAGGTACTCGTGAAGGACATCTTTTACAAAACTTTCAAATTCTTCATCACTGTAGTTCTCGAGATCAGTTACGTTTTCCATTCCCAGGTCGACACTGAGGTTGAGTGCTATTATCTCATCAATTATTGCCTGCTGGTATCCTGCCCTGGTCTGAGAAGTAATGCTGGGCTCATAATACTGCTGGACATTAATTGAGAGGTTCAGCAAGCCTCCGTAAAGTCCGCTCCGTTCGAGAGTAGGGGTCAGGTGGTCGATAATAAGGGCGTTACCCCTGTACTCGGCGGTTATTCCCTCTCCCACGTTGGCAACTATGTAAGGATATATGTTTGGCAGGTCCTGAAGAAGCAGAGGAGACCAGTCAGAGGTTCTGTTCATGCCGTAAGTGGGCCCCGGAAGCCATTCATGCGTACCGTGAGTCCCCAGGTGAATAACTGCATCGGGCTGCCATTCATGGTTTAACCAGAGGTAGAAAGCTATGTACTGGTGTGTTGGAGGTACAACATTGCTGTGGTAAAGGGTATCGTTGTTTTGCCCCGTTCCCCTGGCAGGCTGGGGCATGAGCCAGACATCCCCGAAACGCACCGTTGGAATTACAATATACTTCCCGGTTTCGTTTTCATAGATCATAACGCTCTTATCCTGGGGCAGGCCTTCGGACCAGGGCTGTCCCCATTCAGCCGTTACACCGGATCTCAGGTTCTCCGGAATTTCAGACTCAAACCACTCTCTGTAAGTCTCCATGGGTATGAGATGCAGCCCCCATTCGGTTTTGTTTTCAACCATTTCATTCAGGACTCCCGGAGCCCAGGAACCGACATTGATACCCTGAGCCTGGAGCATGTCCAGAAGGATACTGCTATTATCAGGAATTCCGGAGACTTCATACCCGCTTTCATTCATTGAATTGAGGAGGTCAAACATGCTCTCCGTGGTGTTGAGGTAGTTTGCCACTATATTGTCCTTTCCTGAAGGATAATTGTAATAGATGACAGCTACTTTCTTGTCCTGGTTAGCCTTTAACTTCAGTTCTGCCCAGTTAATTGACCTGTTTGACATCCAGTCAATCTGGGAAGGCAGAGGTTCATAGTTGCTTTCTCCGGTTTCGGAATCGTAATTGTCAATTCCTATTACAATATACTCGAAAATCCCGTCAACGCTTGGAAGCAGGGTTTTGTACACAACCTCGCTGCTCGGGATGCCCCTGTTGCTGTCAGCAACATCAGTAGAATTCTCAGGGTTGTTAACAACAAGTCCGGTGAGGACAGGGACATCAAGGTCCGTAAGCTCCTGTACACCTTTGTCAGGGTCTTCGTAATTTAAACGGAAACTCTTAAGAGAAATTACACACTGGACAAGAGGTTCCCCGTTTTCGTCAAAGTAAAATTTGTGGATATCGTTGAAGGTATCAAAACCCGCAATTACGTTGCAGCCCTTTCCTTCCAGGTCGCGGATAAGGGCATCTATGACTTCAAGATTGTCTCCGGTATAATCCGAAGCATGGAACCATATCCCGATAGTGGGCTTACTTTTATCATAAACATATTTTGATTCATTGAAGTTAGTTAAGTTAGTTGAGTTAGAGTACCATTCAAGGTAATCAGTGGTGTTTTCGAACCAGTCAGGCTGGGATTCGTCAGTTGGAGAGCGGGCGTCAGGATGGTAAAGACCTGCTTCCGGGAAGTCTACAGGATCTTCATAAACCCAGCTGCCTGTAAGTTCAGGTTTGTCTCCGTATGTTTTTGCAAGATAAATAAGGAAGTTTTCAGCATTTTTCTTCAGGACTCCTCTTGTACCCATGTTGTAAAAGAATTTCTCCTCAGTGGAATTGTATGGTTCGATCCCTGAAAAAATCTGGTCGTAATTTGAAGTGTTTATATATGCAGTATCTATTGCAGAAGAGATGTCTATGAGAACGGTCCCATTTTCATGAGCACTTTTAAGGTCATCCCCGATATCTTTGAACTGCGACCAGAGCATATAGGAAAATATTATATCCTGATTTTCAAAAGTGACATTACTGAAGTCAGAATATCCCGAAAGGTACGTGACATTTATACTCGCATTGTATGGATTGGACTGCTCTGCCGCAGCTAGAGCACTTCCATCATAACAGATAAAAGTAATATTTACCTGATTTCCATCAGCCGATACATTCTGTGCGAGAAGTAAAAGAACCACCGCACATAAAACCAGTAACCTGCTTCGTGCCGTACGCATTTTATCCCCAGATAATCTATTATGAACACCCGGGTACTACAGGAAAAAAATAACCTGTGAACCCGTCCATAGAATTATTTTTTCAAGAAGTTTGCGAATTTTCGAAACTTAAGATAGAACGTCCTTCAATTTTTAAAGATTATAGAAAGAGCTCTCGATTATGGCTCTTAATTTATAACTTTTAATTCAACTTTATAACTTCCTCAAACAAATGAGCAGCCGATTCTGTTTAATATCTTCAACACTCGGAGCATTGAATGAAAAATATATAAAAGACATTTTTTGGCTTACAATTGTTAGCTATTCGACTAAGAACCGCACATAAACAAAGAAACGTCCAGAAAAATAGTTTGAATGAAAAAAGGAAGAAAACTGAAACGATAAAGCTCTATAATTAAGTAGTAAGCTTTTAGCTGGATCCGACAAATGTACGCGTATAAAAATGGGTAAGCGAGGGAGGATATGAGACACGATACTTATCAAAAAATTATTGAAAACTATATTGACGCCTATAATAGTTTTGATATCGACAGAATGCTTTTAGATATGCACGATGACATAAAATTTGAAAACACTTCAAACGGAGAAATCAACTTAACAACAAATGGTATTGCAGAATTAAGAAACCAGGCAGAGCTAGCCAGGCATCTATTTAGAGAGAGAAAGCAGACAATTACGGGTATTAAATTTAATGCTGACCAGGTTGAAGTAAAAATTGACTATTATGGGATTCTAGCAGTTGATTTTTCGGATGAACTGAAAACCGGAGATGTAATTGAATTAAAAGGTAGTTCGATTTTCAGATTTAAAGACAATAAAATAATTGAACTGAAAGATATTGGTTGAGTCACCTGGGGAATTGAATTTATTAAAATTGCACAGTGACCAGCTTTTATAGTCATGCCAGCGAATTCCAGAACTTTTTCAGGATTGGAAGCTGGTTGAATATCGAGATGAAGACCTTAAGATTCCTTGGTCTTCTGAATCCAGGGGAGTTTCCACCAGAAAAGAATGTTCGATAACAGTGTTAACAGGAATAGAACAAAAACTAATATCATTATACATTTTTCTTGCATTTTCAATCTCCTGAAACGGTATTATGAGCCCTGAATGCTGAAAGAAAACGGAATGCCCTGCAGAAAATACCCAGAAATTCCAGCTCATTAAACTATTTTGGTTCAAAAATTTACTGATGTTAGGAACTTTTAGAAATATGCATTTCTAGTTTAAAAATTTAATGAAAAACTTTTAGTTTTAACTTTGAATTCAAACCGGAATCTCCTGAAATATATAGACTGCCGATGCCAGTTGAAAATTTAACAATCGAGAGATAAGGGAAATGATACATAAAATGCAGCTTTTGGATAATGATTGTTAGCTTTTGGGAAAAAAGCCTCAAAAATTTCAATGTATAAGATAAAGGCTCAGAGCGATAACAGACATTCCAGAAAATACCCCCAGAAAAGTCAGATGCTCGTTTCCATATTTTATGGAGATCGGCAGCAGTTCATCAAAACATATAAAGACCATTACCCCTCCGACCGCAGCGAGCATAAGGAAAAGCATTTCAGGAGATAGAAAGCGGAAAAGAAAAAAATATGCAAACACAGCTCCCAGAGGTTCGGTAAGCCCTGCAAAGAAAGAATAAGCAAACGCTTTTTTTCGGTCACCACTGGCATAATAGATAGGAACCGAAACTGCAATTCCTTCAGGGATGTTATGGATTGCTATGGCCAGAGCAACCGAAAACCCCAGATAAGGAGAACCCAGGGACGCAGCTAACACTGCAATTCCTTCAGGGAAGTTGTGCATGGCAATTCCTGCTGCAGTCAGCAGGCCGGCTTTTTGAAGGTCATTCTCTTCACTCCGGGAAAGAGTGTTTCTATCAGGGAGAGTATCCGTATGAATGTGCTCTATCACGCGGTCAAGAATTCCCATCCCCAGCATCCCCAGAAAAAAAGCAGCATTTGCCTGGAAAAAACCAACTGCACCAACAGATTCAGCAAGTAAATCTACAAATGAGATATAGATCATTGCCCCCGCAGCAAAACCAAGCAGCATGGACAGCCAGGTAAACTTTAGATTGGGAACCAAAAAAGCTATGAGACTGCCAGTACCGGTTGAGAGTCCTGCACATGTTGTGAGAATAAAAGCAGTTGTGACATCTCCCATTTAGCTCCCCCAATAAATAAAATACGGGATAGGATTTAAATTCATAGAAAAAGAAAAGACAAATACGGGAGAGTTTTATATAAAGTAAATTAATAAATATACTTAAATTCCGGAAGATAAGCTGAAGATCTAAAAATTAATCTGGAGAGGATGCCTCAGTGGAAACAGAGGTATCCGCAGATGTACTGTTGATCTCAGAGTCTTCTGGCACGTAAATGACTCTGCCATCAGCAAGCTTATAAGCAGTTCCCAGAGCTTCTCCTGTGCCTCCGCCAATACTGTCAGTCATGTTCAGGACTTCTATGGGTTTTCCTTCTTCTTTTATAATTATCTTCATGTCCTCAGCTCCGGGGTTTTTTACAATTGTAAAGTCCTCACTTGAGCTCAGAAGTTCGGGGAGGTGGTATGACATCACAAGGGCTACAAGCAACGCCACGGAAAAGACCATTGCAACATCAAAAACATTGGCAACAGTGACCATGGGGCTTTGCTCATCCTCGGCATGTAAAAGCCCTGTACGCCTGAATCTTCTCGTTTTCCGCATGATTTATTCCTCCTGTTAAAAGATGCCAGGCATCAGATCTTTTCTTCAATTGTGTCCAGGATGTAATCGATGTCGGACATGTCTTCCCAGTACCAGCGCCTTCTGACCTGTGTGAGTACATATCCAATTCCGGCAGCAAAAAGACCCACAACGGTTGTTGCAAAGGCGATCATGAGGTTCTGTGCGAGGGTTTCAAGGTCTCCTGCCGACAGTCCTATAAGAGCGGGGCCCAATGGAATCAGGGTCCCCATGAGTCCCAGCATGGGGCCAATTGTAGAGGTTATCTTTGTATGTTCAAGGCGTTTTGCCATCTGGATCTCATATTCCTGAGAAAGCCTTTCAATTGCAGGGAGATGCTTCTCTTTCAAATATTTTGAAGCATCCCTTGCAAAGGAAGTGACCATGTAATTCTGCTTTATATTCTCAAGAGCCCTGGAAGCTTCCGTAAAATCCGAGTTCCTGAGGTCATTCTCGAGTTTTTTGCAGTTAGCCTCGAGGTTATTCCAGTCCCTGTGTCTTTTTGTGTATTCCGAGAGGAATTCTCCCAGTTGAATTAATGACAGAAACACCAGGAGAGAGAGGAGAAACATTACGGGGATCAGTAAAGCAGTAGAGAAGACATTCATCATGCTGGATAATAAATTCATCATGCTCACAGGTCATGCCTCCTTATACGGTCCATGAAAAAGCCCGCAAGGACAATGACACCAAAAGCCATGAGAGGTATGATCCCTGTATCTCCGCCGCCTGTGGAAACAAGGTTCATCTGTTTGGTTTTAATATATGCCGGAATTAGCAGAGCTCCCAGAAGATAATAGATCCCGAGAAGCATCATGGCGCTTCCCATTGTTTCGGGAGTCTTTCCATACCGGGTCTTTCCAAACCTGAAAAGAAAAGAAGAAACCACCACTGCTGTAAAAAAAGAAATCCCTACAAGAAGCCCTATTTTTATCCCGGATAAGTTCAGGCTTTCTGAGAGCAGCATACAGGATACTGCAAGAGCACCCAGGCAGACCGGGCACGGCATGGATATAGCCAGGAAAGTGTGTCTTGAAACGTCCTTGCCCGAGTTCCACTTTTTCTGGGTGTAAATGCCTGCCCCTATAAGGAGCAGAGAGACCAGGACATGAATTCCCATGCCCATTGAAGAGAGCTTTTCAAAAGCTTCCAGGCTTAAGCGGTCAGCAACGCTTCCGAATAATAGTGCAAGAAAAAAGTAACTGCTGGCAATTGTAAGAATCTCCCGAGCAGTAATATTAGAGAATCCACAGCCTAATCCTGTTTTTATCCCGAAGATAAGGATACCTATCATAATTCCAATAACAGTTAACATCGCAGAGTCCATAGTACCTTCTGAGCATCTATAGTTGAATTAAATAAAAACTGGTTTTTGGGTAACGTTTGTTATCTAAAAAGATAACAAGTGCACATGATATCGTTTTTTTGGATAAAAAGTTCAAGTTCATGCTTTTGAAAGAAAGGAGTTGAAAAAAATAATTAAAAAAGTAATAGGAGCTTCACGGGAGCAGGGAAATATAAAATTAATTTTAAAAAAGTATGAGACAAGGGAATAACAAATCAAGAGCCAAATTTAACAATGATTATGTAAAAACTTACCCCGTTAACTGGATATAAAGTTTTATACACCATAGATGAAAGGCAATAATTAAAGTAAATTTGTTAGATCTATAAATAAAAAGAATAATAGAAGACAGGAAGATATACATTACTTGAGTTAAAAGGGAAATAATTATAAGTACTTAGGGTAAAATAGAGGATCATCATGGTAGTAAGTGTTATGCGAGATCCAGGAATTAACGGAGGTAGAGAAAACCTCTTTAAAGCAATTTCAAGCGATACACGCCTTTCAATTCTTGAGAGCCTGAGTGAAGGAGAAAAACATATTTCAGGTCTTGCAAGGGAGATAGGCATTTCGGTACCAGTAGCAGCTAAACATGTGAAAGTGCTGGAAAAAGCCGAACTTGTGGAAAGAAAAAAGTTCGGAAATACCCATATGATAGGCATAAAACTGAGCAATGTCTATTCTTTCCTTGACCGTTTTGCAGAAAACAGGCAGATTGAGGTAGAAGAAGGCACGAATTTGCTTGAAGCTCTGAAAAGTGTGGCAGCTGTTGAGGTAATGAAAATGGGAGACAGGATGAAAGTTGTCTCTACGGATGGGGAAGAGGGCTTTTATGTATATGAGGTGGACGGCAAATTTTCGGATAAAACCGTAGATGAATACGAGTTTCATGAAGATTCGGTTGTTGAATGGAAGAAGCTGATTCCGGTCACGAAAAAAAGGCTGTTTGTAAATATAAGAAGGTAAAGCAGCCCTTAAGGACCAGCTTTTAATAACTCGAAAAAGTCGTCTTATAGTACCTCTGCTAAAGTAACTTCATACTACCATTCAAAAAGTCCTGACCTGAAAAGTTGCGGAATGGTTCAGCCTTCTGAAAGAGCAGGATTCAAAAGTGAGATTTAAGTGGGTTTATTTCTTTAATCTGGCCATCACTCCAAGATGGTCTTCATGATAAGGCATAAGTTCCCTTGCTGTCAAAACTTCGAATCCGGGTTCGAAAGCCTGTTCAAGCTTTTTTACCTCTTCTTTGAAGATCTCCTTCGGGCTTGCTGCAGTATCAATACTGCGAGCCTTGATAGAAAGCAGGAGATATCCGTCCTTTTTCAAAAAACGGACAGCATTTCTTGCAGCTATCTCTGCCTGGTTAGGCTGGGCAACATCCTGAAAGATAACATCTACAGGCTCAACAATATGTGCGTAACTGTCCGGCTTTCCAGCATCTGCAAGAATAGGGAAAATATTTTTGCGTCTGGAAGCAAGCCCTATGAAGTCGCGCATGCTTCTTGGGGCAAATTCAACAGAATACACCGCTCCTTCGGAAACGATATCCGATACGTGGCTTACTGTTGTTCCTGAAGCAGCCCCGAGATAAAGAACCTTTGAATTCCTTTTCAGGGGGATATCAAATTTTTTGAGGACCATGGCTCCGAGTTTGCTTCTGCGGGGGTCCCATGTCCTGTACTCATCTCCTTCAACAGAAATCAGCTTTTCTCCGTAAACGACTTTTCCCGGGTCAAGGTTAAGAGTTGAAAGCTGTTTTTTGTCTTTTGTAACCTCAAAAATCCCTTCGGAAAGCTGCCTTATTTCGGGCATTTATTTTCTCCTCTTCTTTTTTGGCTTTGCCCTGATTTCCTGCCGCTTCTGGGGAGGTCTGGGGTTTTCAGCCCTGATCTTCCGGATCTTTTCTTCTAGTTCATTTTCAAGTGAAGGGTTCCTTTTTGCAGAATAAAAATCAATTCTTGCGGCAAGAGAGAGCTTTGCTGCAAGGGCTCTTGCGACTTTTCCCCTTACCCACCAGGGAGATGTATTGATAAGGGGATGGCTGTAAATAATTCCATGCTTGGGGGATGGAGCCCTGGAACGCAGGTGCTTGAAGAGGGCTTTACTTGCCCCTATTACCTGAATGGTACTTGAAGGAAAAGCTGCCAGTTTTTCAAGACTGCCTGCAATGCTTATCAGCCTTGCACCCAGCATGGGTCCTGCAAGCAATGCCAGATTGGGTGCAAGAATTTCCATGCTGCTTTCAATATACGCTTCAATCTGTTTCCGGCGTTCGTAGAGGCTGCACACACTCTCTGCAAGACCTTTAAGAAGAACTTCATCTGCGGCTTCGAGTTTTGCACCCATGGAATTTTTTGCCTTCAAATAATGAGGGTCTTCAGGAGGTAGATTCTCGCGAGACCCGTACCTGCTTATAAAAACCGCAAGCTCTTCCCCGCTTAACCCGCTTTCGGGAAAATAACCTCCGTACCATTCAAAAAGCCTTTCAGAAAGGGAATTGGTCGTTTCATTAATGTCATCCAGGGCTTCTACTGCCTGAATTATTCGCTGGTCAGGGGTGAGCGCCTGTGAGACCTGAAGTTTTACGGTTTCCAGAGTTACTTTGTGTAAAAGAGAATAGTATTCAGAGATGGATTCTGTGAATCCACACTCCAGGGCTGCAGTTTTGAGGTCAAAGCCTTCCGGAGGCAGGTTTTGCCGGCTCTCCCTGAAAGAAAGCGAACGGAGAGCAAGCTCTCTTATATCCTTTGGAAAAACCTCGGAGGAAAGAGTTTTTCCGTTACTGTCCAGCTCAAGGACACCAAACCAGGTATTGACTTTCAATCAGAGCCCCCGAAGATGTCCGCGCCCCGGTTCCTTCCTTTTGTAAGCAGAACTTCTCCACCTAATGATTCGTCAAGCATACGCTGGACCTCTTTCTGGAGCCTTCCAGCCTCTACGGAACTTTCGACAATTCCGTAAACAACAGGCCCGAAAGAACTGACTCCCGAACCGCTTGCTCCGTTGTCCTGCATGTATTTCATGACATTGAGCACGGTTTCGGGCTGAAGTTCAACTTCCCTCTTTTTGAAGCCCACAGTCTGAAAATGGTTAACCGCGCGGCCAAAACTGTCTATATCTTCTTCGATAAGCGCAGGCAGCATCTGCATAAGAATTACGTGAGAGATCTCCTGAACTTCTGAGAGAGGGATCGGACAGGCTTTTTTGAAAATATCCACTTCTTCCGCATCATGAACTCCTTTTGTATTGGGGATTGCAAGGACAATATTCCAGTCAGGAAACGCTCTTCTGAAAAGTACAGGCCCAGGAGGCATACGGCTGGCTGCGGAAGGAGAAAATGCACCTTTATCCCTGAACCTGTGACCTCCGTCCAGGATAAAACCTCCATATTCAAAGGCAGCAACCCCTATTCCGGAAGTCCCTCCTCTGCCCACTGCAACTGCGAGTTCCCTGACACTTTTACCAAGCCCGTAAATCTCATTTATGGCTGCAGCTACCGAAAGCGCAGCCTGGGTTCCGGAACCGAGACCCACGTGGTCAGGGAGATCTCTTTTAATATGGATTTTGATCCCCTTTCCTTCCGGAATTACAGCTTTTGCTGCTTTTAGCATCCTGCCTGCGAGAAGAGAAGAACCCACAACTTCAACCGTATCCGCTTCAGATGCCGAAATTTCCAGGCTGGGTGACTCGAGAGTGATTCCTACCCCTCCGTCTACCCTGCCAATCTCCGCATTGAGATCAATAAGGGTGAGATGGAGTCTGGACGGAGACACCACATTAATCATATTCATCTGTATCCTCATTGCTTATTCATAAAGCTTAGGAGTTAATCTTCGAACTGCCCCGAAGTTTTTCCTTAACAATCAAATAAGTAAAAGATAAAGTTTTCCCGTTAAATATAAATTTAAGGAATGGGAAAATCAGTGAATATATTTTTACACGGATCTCCGCGCTCCCGTGAAAATCCAGCAGTGTCTCCATAAAAACCGGACAGACAGAAAAACTGCAGCGCCTACAGCGGCTGTAAATCGTCCCCAGAATAGCATGTATAAGCCCGCAAAGCATTCCTGTATCCGCGGGGTCCGGAAGCCCGAAAGTGAGGTCAGCTTTCAGGTATTTAATTTTTATTGCATTGAGCATGTCAGAAAACAGTCGGAAAAGAGGCTTTCTAAGAGCTTTGTAAGCTTCCAGACCCCAGTGAAGCTTTTCCTTGATGGTCATTCCGTCCTCTTCTTCAACCTCAACATCCCTTGCAGAACTTTTCTTCCCTTTTATACGGTCAAATATCCCTCTTTTCTTTTCAACCCGGATTTTTTCTTCAGCCCGGGTTCTATCTTCACCTTCAGGAGCAAATGTTTTCTCCTCAGGTCTCTCTTTTACGGGCTCTCTGCTTTCATCTACCTGAATTTTATATTCTGCTTCCCGGCCTTCATCCCTGATTTTGATTTCTTCAGGTACTGATTCGTCCTGCCGATTTTCGGTTTCAATTACTTTTTCATTTCCCTTATCCTCCATATCTGACTCATCAGGAGAATATTTTTTCTCGCCGGGTTCTCCAATTAAAAAAGTGTGGGAAAAAAAGAGCCATTTAACGGTTACTGTGCCTTCCAGTTCGTTCTTTTCTTTCAAACTCAGGGCCTTAAGCTTGAAGGTAAAGACTATTGCCGTGAGAAGTACAAATAAAATAAGTAAAAAAATCAGAATAATGAGATATATGGCAAGCATGCTGAACATTTTGAGGGAAGAAGGACAGTCCTGACTATCCTGACCACTTTAACCGTCAATTCAGATTCCAGTAAAATCCCTTAAAAAGTTTTAACCTGGAGGGATTTAGTGGAAACAGCCCCCTTTCTCGACTTCAATCTCCGTGTGCTCTTTGACCTCTGTTTTAACGGCTTCGGAGCTCCCTTCTTTTTTATGTTTTCCGGTTTTGCCTTTGATTTTGTCCAGAAGCTCAGGCACTGCCTCCTGAATGGAACCAAGGATTGCACCTACATCTCCTTTCTCAGAGATCCTGAAGATCTTTGCATCATCCTCGGAGAGCATAATAAAAGCGATAGGCTCGATCTTAGCGCCTGCACCGCCTCCACCACCGTATCCAATGTCGGATTCCTTCTTGCCGCCTTCCCCGCCTCCTCCTCCAAAGCCCATTGTAAGTTTGGAAACAGGAATAATTGTTTTCCCGGCAGCAGTAATAGGGTCCCCAACTACGGTTTTTGTAGTTGCAATTTTTTCAAGTTCGCTCGCAATTTGTTTAATAGTATCTTCTACACCCATCTAGTTTCCCCCGATGTGTTAGTATCATCTGTTTACGTGGATAATAAATGTTATCTATATGTTTTAGATTTTCAATCCAGATTATTATAATATTATCTTTATTATTTTTATTCAGTTCTGGATTTACAACTCCAAGCATAAATCTTATTGCTTTAAATATATATTTTATTGTCATTACAGTTTTTTTCAGAAACTTTTCAGAATATATTTTGAGTCCTCTTCTGATTTAAGCTTAATCTCATAACCGTTTTGGACAATCTCTTTGAAAGTAAGAGAAATTACTTACGTTAATAAAAGGCACCTATTTTTAATAAGAGAGTCCTGTACTGTAAAAACAAATTTAACCAACAGATAAGAATAAATAGTCCCTGTATTTGCTATAAGCACATTGCTCCGCTCTTCTACAAAAAATATGTTTTTTATTTCTATTAAAAAATATTAATCTAAATCAGTATATTTATATTGTTTTACATATTTTTCAATTTAGTAAAGGTTTGGGGAACAAGGTATTAAATTAGAATATAGAAAATCGCCATTAGACATTTATAAATAAATCTGTATATCGATAGCGAGATAAGGAATTGAGGTAAGTTGCCAGTAAATCAATTCATCCGTAATACAGATTTTACCCCCAAATTTCTTGAGTGGATGGAGGGATTATAAATAAAAAACAAATTATTTACTTTGCAAATTGCTGTTTTCCTTCTGGTATCAATTTCGGGTATAGGAACGGCAGCTGAGATAATTGTCCAGCCAGGAAATTCGATACAGGCTGCAGTTGACAATGCGAGCTCGGGAGATACAATAATTATAAAGCCCGGGACCTATACCGAAAACATCAACATCACTAAAGGGGACCTCACAGTCAGGTCAGAGTCCGGAAACCCCGAAGATACAACAATTAAATCCAGAAGCTCGACAGCCAGCGTGCTCTCAGTACAGGCAGATAATGTTAAAATTAGCGGGATCAGGGCTATTGGGGCAAGCGGGTCCAGCTATTCAGGAATTCATCTGTACCAGTGCAATAAATGTATAATAGAAAACAATATGCTCGCAAATAATGGGCGTGGAATTTATCTCCAGAATTCCAGAAAGTGCACGCTCTCAGGCAACACAGCCACAAATAACAGAGCATATGGGATTGTTCTCGGAAGTTCCAGCTATAACACTATTTCCGAAAATACTGCTTATAACAGCAGTCGTGGCATCTATCTGGGTTCCTCTGACTACAATATAATTGCAGGCAATAAAGTGACTTATAACAATTACTTAGGGTTTTACGAATGTAGCCTGTGCGACTATAATGACGTATATAATAACTATTTCAACAACACCGATGTAAGCGTAAAAAGTGGGATTGGAAATTCCTATAATGCTACAAAAACCGAAGGCGCAAATATAATTGGCGGCTCCTATATCGGCGGAAATTACTGGGGAAAACCTGACGGCACGGGCTTTTCTGATACAGCTATAGACAGGGATGGAGACGGTATTGCAGACTCTGCTTACAGACTGCCGGGCGGCAGCACAAGCTCGGATTACCTGCCTCTTGTATATCCATTGAATTTGCCTGAGCCTGTACCCCCGACTGCAGACTTCAGCAGCAACGTTACTTCGGGAAGCGCACCACTGGATGTCAGTTTTATCGACAAAAGTACAGGAACTCCTGTTGAATGGAACTGGGATTTCGGAGACGGGACCAGTTTAACAGAGCAGAACCCTTTACACACATATTCCACGGAAGGAACCTATACTGTCAGCCTTACAGTAAGAAATGAAAAAGGAACAAATTCAAAATCGGACACAATCACTGTATCACAGAATATTGGCCCTTCAGAGCCGGTGAGCCCTGTCGCGGACTTCGGCACGAACGCCACCGAGGGATTTGCGCCCCTTGCCATCCAGTTCACCGACTTTTCAAAAAACGCGGTATCATGGAGCTGGGACTTTGACAATAACGGACAGCCCGATTCCACCGTCCAGAACCCGGTTTATGTTTATGAAAATCCGGGAGACTATATCGTTAACCTGATGGTAAGTAATGCAAATGGAACGGTCTCAAAAACTCTGCAAATAAAGGTACTGGAAGTAGAAGAGGAAAAAATTCTGCCTGTTGCAGATTTTAATACGAATGTCACAGAAGGATATGCTCCACTCCCGGTCCTTTTCACTGACAGGTCACAAAATGCAGCTAGTACAGGCTGGGATTTTGAAGGGGACGGATCTGAGGAAGTAAATTACGGCACTGTGGTTTACGTCTACACCTCTCCAGGAACCTATACTGCGAGCCTGACCGCAACCAATGAAAACGGTACGGATACAAAAACCACTACAATAAATGTAATGAGAAACCCCGGTCTTCCTGTTGCAGATTTCAGTGTCAGTGCTACAGGCGGATATTCCCCGCTTTCGGTAACTTTTACTGACCTCTCGCAAAATGCGATATCAAGGAGCTGGGACGTTAACAACGACGGAATTGAAGATTCAAACGCATCAAGCTTTGTTTACGAATATTCCTCTGCAGGGACTTACACTGCTAAACTGACAGCAATTAATGTAAACGGCACGGATACAAAAACCACTACAATAATTGTGGACCGGAAGAGCAGCGGAGGAGGCAGCAGTGGAGGCGGTGGAGGAGGCGGGTCCCCTGAACCTGCAAAGAATGTTAAGGTGAAGGAACTTTCCCAGCTCTTTATCACCAACGATAAGGCTGTAAAGTTTGACTTCACAAAGAATGCTACATGTGTCGTATATGTAGGCTTTGATGCGATCAAGAATGTAGGTAAGACCACGACCATAGTTGAGGAACTGAAAAATAAGTCCGCACTTGTTTCCGAACTGCCCGAAGGTGAGGTTTATAAGTCCTTTAATGTCTGGGTTGGAAACAGCGGGTATGCAACTCCAAAAAACATAGAAAAACCGGTAATATGCTTCAAAGTTGAAAAGAACTGGCTACAGGATAAAAGTATAGACCTGAGCTCTATCATACTGAACAGGTACAGCGATAAAAAGTGGGAGCAATTGCCAGTCAACCTGTCAGGAGAAGATAACGACTATCTCTACTTTACAGCAGAAGTCCCGGGTTACGCATCATTTGCGATAACAGGCAAGGCTACTGTCCAGCAGGCAAAGACAGAAAATACCCCGATCCCTGCTGAAGAAAGGTCTATTGAGGATATCCAGCCTGAAAAGCAGGAGGCTCAAGATACTGAGACAGGTAATGAGTCCAGTAAAAACAACCGCAATACCATATTAAGTGTGGGTATTGTGATCGGAGCTCTGGGAGTAATAGGACTGGTGCTGAAAAGTATGAAGGAATGAACTGGAATGCCCTTCGGCGTTCCATTCCCCAACATCCTATTTTCCAAAGTTCCATTTCCCACGTTCCATTTTTTTCACATACAATCCGGTAATGCAGAAAAATGGAAATCATCAAAGGAATCATCAAAGGAATCATCAAAGGAATCATCAAAGAGAACTGGTTTTGAATCCAATCCTCTAAATTTAGGAATGGTAAAAATATAATTTCTAATATTTACTTTAGGAATGACTTCACAGCCATTGCTGAAGACGATATCGAGAACAAAAATAATGAGATTATATCTTCTTTATCCCTTAATATCTAAATCTAATATCTAAATCTAATATCTAAATCTAAAATCTAAACCTTAAAAATTGATGATTTCGAATCAGTGGCCAAAACCTGCATTAATTCAGGTTATTTCTTATTTTTAATAAAACGGCCAGATGATAAGGGAATAAAAACCTCATATTTTTAGCTCTTAATAAAGTTAAAAAAATAGAGTTAAAGAGTTAATTATTCCCTACAATTAAACTATTGATTCACTGATCTGTATACTTTTTTTTCGTTTTTTGGAAAGTAATACTTTAAATCAGTATACTTATATTGCTTAAATACATTCCCGTGTAATTAAAGTGATTTACGCTAAAATTTTGTTCTTCGTTACAGTCAAATTAGGCGCAAATTCATCAGTTTTACATCTGTACATTATTTTCATGTTGAGTACAGTTTTCGTGAATTACTAACAATACAAATTTACCCCCTGATAGGGATTTCACCCTAACTTTCTTGAGTGGATGGAGGAATTGGAATTAAAAATAAAGTGCTAATTTTACTGGGAATTTTTCTTATTTTATCATTAATTTCAGGTATTGGGTCAGCTGCTGAGATAATTGTCCAGCCGGGAGACTCAATACAGGCTGCAATAGACAGTTCAAAATCAGGCGACACAATAACCATAAAACCCGGGACCTACACTGAAAATGTCAACATAACCAAAAGCAGCCTTTTGATAAGATCAGAGTCCGGCAACCCTGATGAAACAATAATCAAAGCTAAAAGCTCATCAAGCAATGCGCTCTCAATGCAGGCATGGAATGTTACGATTAAAGGGATAAAAACCATAGGAGCAAGCGGTTCCAGCTATTCTGGAATTTATATGTACAAATGCAATCAATGTGTGATTGAGAATAATAAAATGATGAATAACGGATATGGGATCCGTATCGTAAGCTCCAACAGATGCACCGTCTCGAAAAATACAGTTCTGAATAACGGAGTTTACGGGATTTACCTCGGGAGCTGTAGCAACAACACTATTTCCGGAAATACGGCAACCAATGACAACCGCGGCATCCACGTAGGGTCCGCTGATGACAATACAATTTCAGACAACACTGTGACTTCAAACAATATTTTAGGAATGTATGTCTGCGGGCTCAGCGACAGGAACCTCATTTATAACAACTATTTCAATAACACAAATATAACCATTAAAAACGGAACAGGGAATGCCTATAACACCGCAAAAGCCTCAGGTAAAAACATTGTCGGCGGAACCTACATTGGCGGAAACTTCTGGGGCAAACCTGATGGTTCAGGCTTTTCCAATAAGGCAACGGACACGGACAGAGATGGGATTTCCGATTCAGCATACAGTATTCCGGGCAGCATATACATAGATCACCTGCCTCTAGTTGTCCCTGCCCCTCTAACAGCTCCTGGCGCAAGTTTCAGCAGCAATGTTACCTCAGGGACTGCACCTCTCAACGTCCTGTTTACTGACACAAGTACAGGTTCACCAACGACATGGAAATGGAACTTCGGAGACGGAACCAGTTCAACTCAGAAGAGTCCAACACATGCATATTCAACGGCAGGAACCTATACAGTAACACTTACAGTGACCAATTCAGCAGGCAGCAATACGGCAACAAAAACAAATTACGTAACAGTAACCACAGGAACCACAGGAACAAAACCGGTATTACAATACTGGGGATCTCCGAGGTCGGGAACTGCACCACTGACTGTAACATTCAAGGACAATTCTTCAGGGTCGCCAACAGCATGGAACTGGAGTTTCGGAGATGGAGCATATTCAAACGAGAAATATCCAAAACATACGTATATGGCACCAGGGAGTTACACGATATCACTTACAACGAGCAATGCTGCAGGAAGTAATACGTTAACAAAGAGCAATTATATAGTGGTGACAGGAACTTCTTCTCAAACACCGGTTGCTGCATTTTCCGCATCTCCAACAGCCGGGACTGCACCATTGAGTGTAAGTTTTACTGACAGCAGCACGGGTTCGCCAACAACATGGAAATGGAACTTCGGAGATGGAACCAGTTCAACCGAGAAAAATCCTGTGCATACATATTCGACAGCGGGAAGCTACACAGTAACGCTTACAGCAAGCAATACAGCAGGCAGTAATACGGCAACGAAATCAAGTTATGTAACAGTAACTACAGGAACCACAGGAACAAAACCGGTATTACAATACTGGGGGTCTCCAAGGTCGGGAACTGCGCCGCTGACTGTAACATTTAAGGACAATTCTTCAGGATCTCCGACGGCATGGAACTGGAGTTTTGGAGATGGAGCATATTCAAACGAGAAATATCCAAAACATACGTATATGGCACCAGGAAGTTACACGATATCACTTACAGCCAGTAATGCAGCAGGAAGTAACACATTAATAAAGAACAACTATATAGTGGTGACAGGAAACACTTCACAGGCGCCGGTTGCTGCATTTTCGGCATCTCCAACATCCGGGACTGCACCTCTTAACGTCCTGTTTACTGACACAAGTACAGGTTCACCAACGACATGGAAATGGAACTTCGGAGACGGAACCAGTTCAACTCAGAAGAGTCCAACACATGCATATTCAACGGCAGGAACCTATACAGTAACACTTACAGTGACCAATTCAGCAGGCAGCAATACGGCAACGAAAACAAATTACGTAACAGTAACCACAGGAACCACAGGAACAAAACCGGTATTACAGTACTGGGGGTCTCCAAGGTCGGGAATTGCACCGTTGACTGTAACATTTAAGGACAATTCTTCAGGATCTCCGACGGCATGGAACTGGAGTTTCGGAGATGGAGCATATTCAAACGAAAAATATCCAAAGCATACATACACTGCACCAGGAAGTTACACGATATCACTTACAGCGAGCAATGCTGCAGGAAGTAATACGTTAACAAAGAGCAATTATATAGTGGTGACAGGAACTTCTTCTCAAACACCGGTTGCTGCATTTTCGGCATCTCCAACAGCCGGGACTGCACCATTGAGTGTAAGTTTTACTGACAGCAGCACGGGTTCGCCAACAACATGGAAATGGAACTTTGGAGATGGAACAAGTTCAACAGAGAAAAATCCTGTGCATACATATTCGACAGCGGGAAGCTACACAGTAACGCTTACAGCAAGCAATACAGCAGGCAGCAATACGGCAACGAAATCAAGTTATGTAACAGTAACCACAGGAACCACAGGAACAAAACCGGTATTACAGTACTGGGGGTCTCCAAGGTCGGGAACTGCACCGTTGACTGTAACATTTAAGGACAATTCTTCAGGGTCGCCAACAGCATGGAACTGGAGTTTCGGAGATGGAGCATATTCAAACGAGAAATATCCAAAACATACGTATATGGCACCAGGAAGTTACACGATATCACTTACAGCCAGTAATGCAGCAGGAAGTAACACATTAATAAAGAACAACTATATAGTGGTGACAAATGCCTGAAAATTCTTGGAAATCAGTTTTAAGAGAAAAAGATAAAATCAGGTAAAAAAAGAAAAAACAAAATGACGAGAAAAACAAAAATAACAAGAAAATAAGAGAAAGGAAAAGACGGAGTTAAATAATAAACATAAAGGGTTCGGCTGAAGTAAAGGAGCCATTTCCCCATTAGAGTTTTTCTGCAAGGCTCCCGAACTCTAGCCGGCCTGAAGCCGGAGATTCCGGCTCTTTTTTTTCAGTTTCAATTTTTTCGGGATTATAAGGCAATGTGTTTGCGAAGAACTCTTCTACCAGGCTTCCTACATCTTTTGGGGCTACATCAATGAATTCCCTGCTTTCTTCAGGTGGGAAGTATCCAAAAACAGAAAATTTCCCCAGTTTTCGCACCTGAGAACCCTGGTAGCGGGCGTCAAGAAGAATCCTTACCCCAAAATCTCCCGGAGAGCGGACAACCCTTCCCATTGCCTGCCTCACTTTCCTTATTGTAGGCACCTGGACTGCAAATTCCCAGCCTTCCCCGCACCCAAAGACAGTATCGTATGCCGACTCGACAGCTTTTATCCTGTCATTCAGAGCAGGGTATCCCACGCCCACTACAATTACGGTCCTGCCGCGGGAGTCCCGGAAATCTACTCCTTCGCTCAATGTTCCCCAGAGGTAGGTTATGAGCACAGCTTTTCCTCCCTGCTCCCCTATTTTGAAAAACTTCGGCCTTATCTCCTGAGCTGATACCCCAACCTCATCAAGGAAAATAGGAATTGAGAGTTCAGGCTCAAGGAGTTTCGTATATCTGAGTGCTTCGGCATAGCTCTGGAAATAAATGATTACATTCCCGGGGGAGGCAGCAGTGGCAGCAAGAAGAGCCTCTCTCAAACCTTCAAGGGTCTCAGGGCTGTCCCTGTTTTTTGCAAAGAGGGGAGGAACTGAGACTGCGAGAGTGAGTCTTCTTTCCTGTGGGAAAGTTGTCCCATAGGTAATTTCCTCCACTTCCCGGCTAATGCCCAGTGTGGACCTGACCATTTCGAAAGGACGGAGAGTGGCAGACATTAGCACCGCGGAATAAACGGAGTCAAGCAATGGCTGGGTCACATTTTTCGGGATGCAGGTGAAGAGTTCAAGCCTGCCTACAACCCTGTCACTTTTAAAGTCCCTGCGCATGTTCAGGATCGGATAATAGTTCTGCCTGTCCGAAAGCACAAGGTAAGAAGAAAGGAAATCTGCAACATAACGGATCTGGGAACGCTTGGGCACGGAAAGAAGCCCTTTTTTGTAGTTCTCAGCATAAATCTCTTCAAGCCTGCCTCCGAACTCCCCGATTTCACGCAGCCTTGTAAGAACCGTTTCTTCGTCTGCAAAACCCTCCTTCTGTGCGTCCCGCAAAAAGCGGGCTTTCAGGACGTCATGGCGTTCATAGGGGTCGCTTATCTGGATATCCTGCCAGTGTTTTCCAAGCCTGTTCCTTTCCCCGAACTTCAGCTTTGAGTCATAAGTATCCCTGATTGCGGTAAGAAGACAGGAAAAGAGCCTTCTGGCATAAATCCTTGAAGCGTAATCTTCGTCAAGAGGGATCCCTGTACCGGAGAATGAACCTCCCCCGAATACGGGAGAGCTTTCAGGCTCAGGAATTTCTCCCACTTCAGAAAGGGCTTTTTCAACGGTCAGTTCAGAAAGCATTATTGAGGAATGGGAACGTGCTGAAGCCTCGATATTGTGGGCTTCGTCAAAGATGAGGATGACGTCTTCAGGGTCTCTCTCAAGCCATTTGAGGAGGGTCATGAAGATGTCAGCACTTAATACATGATGGAAATTACAGATAAGGAGCTCAGTATTTTTAAGTTCCTTTTTAAGCAGCTCATACCCGCACATTCCCCGGTCTTCTGCATACTCCATAATTTCTTCCGGACTCCTGACGTCCGAAAAGAGCCAGGAAGAAAACTCGCTGCTTTCGAACTTGAGGACTTCATAAAGCCTGGAGCAGGAATGGTTCCTTAAGGACTGAGCCTTTTTTCGGGCTTCATCGAGTTCTTTTTCGAGCTCGTTCCTGAGGATGTAAAGGGCAGGATCTTTTGATTTCTTGTGTTTTTCGAAGGCGTCTTTGAGTTCTTTTTCCTTTGAAGAGACCTCCCTTTCAAAATCAAGAAGGTCATAGGTGTTTTCCCCTTTGAGCCTGCATTCCTCGTAGTCAAGATTATCAGGGCACATCGAAGCTTTACCTTTAAAAACGATTGTTTTTATGCTGTTGTCCCTGTTGATGTCTCTTGCTTCATTTATGAACTGGACCATCTGCTGGTGGACATTCGTGACTATAATTACGACCTTATTGAGCTTCTTTCCCGCATGCAGTGCAGGAGCAAGTGCACTTAAAGTCTTGCCCGTACCGCATGCCCCTTCAAAGAGCACTATTTTCTCATTCTGGAGGGCAGAATGAATTTTATCCATAGCCTCTGACTGATTTGGGTAGCAGCTTTTTTTTGTAAAATATCGCATGTATCCATTCTTTTGCATCATACGCTTAATCCTGAGGTCTCTACGGTTTCCAGAGCTCTGTAGTTATAGCTATTATTACGCTTATTGCAATACAGCACAAATTGCAGTTTCTTTTAATTTACTTTGAGAACTGTCTTCAAGGATTTTAAGAACTGTAATTAATTATCACCTAACAGTAATTAAATATTTTGAAACCCATTTTTATAAAGAATTATGGCCTGTTTTCAGACATCTATTTTTCCTGAAATAATGGTCCTGTAAACGATAAATCATATAAAATGACTTCTGATACTGATAATGTACAGGCCTACTGTAAAGTGGAGAAGTCAGCAGTTTTTAATTCCCCGCTTTTACCAGAAGAGCATTCCCTTTCAAGGTATTTACTTCCCCACTCGCAGAGTGCGTCCAGGACAGGGAGCACGGTTTTCCCGAATTCCGTTAGAGAATATTCGACTCTGGGAGGGATTTCAGGATAAACTTTCCTTAAAATAAGCCCCGCGTCTTCAAGTTCCCGGAGCTGCTTTGTAAGCATCTTGGGAGATATCCCCTGCATATTCTGCTGGAGACCGGAAAATCTCAGCTTTTCCGTTTTCAACTGCCAGAGAATAATGGGCTTCCATTTGCCTCCGATTACATTCAGAGTCGCTTCAACAGGACATTGATAATGTTTATTCTGTTTTACCTCATTTGCCATACTCTTTCATTGTATCCTTTTTGTTACTGAGTATCCGGATTGTATGTATAGTATATAAGTATAGTTGCTGTAAATTAAATATCGAGAAATGTAAATTACTGACAGAAAGATCTCTATTTTGTAAAAAAGCTCGAATAAAAGATAAAAGGTGTAAGAATGAAAGTCATAGGAATTGTTGGAAGCCCCCGAAAGAATGGAAACACAAACATCCTTGTACAGCAGGTTCTGGAAGGCGCAGCAGAGGCAGGTGCCGAGACCCGGAACTTTATCCTCAACGAGATGAACTACAGCGGCTGCCAGGGATGCAATTACTGCAAGAGCCATGATAAGTGTAAGCTTGAAGACGACCTTATGGAATTATTCGACGAACTTGCATCAGCGGACGGGGTTGTTTTTGGCTCCCCCATCTACTTTGGTCAGTTTACAGGTCAGATGAGGCTTTTCCTTGACCGTTGCTATTCCCTCATAAATGCTGATTTCTCTCCCCGCCTCCCTGCCGGAAAAAAAGCTGTGGTCATAGGAACTCAGGGAGCACCTGATGCGGAAGCTTTCAAAGGAGTTTATGAGGAATTCAAAGGACAGATTTCGAACTTTATGCGCATGGATGTAAAGGATACGATAGTAGGAATCGGATACCATGCACCCGGAGAAGTAAAAGAAGACACAGAACTTATGGAAAAAGCAAAAAATACAGGCATTAACCTCTTTAAATAAGATAAAACAACCGGAAAAGAAAACAAAAAACAAGATAAGATAGGGAAACCGGGAAAGAGAATAAAAACGGGATAATAAGACGGGGCGAGAGAAAACTGGAAATAGGTTTCCTCGTCCAAGTCTTTCATCAACGAACAGGAGGAGTCTGAATATGGAAACTCTTGAAGCAATCCACACTCGCCGAAGCATCCGAAAGTACACTGACAGACCAGTTCCGAGAGAGCTTGTTACCGAACTGCTCAGGGCAGCAATGAGTGCCCCCTCTGCGGTTAATGCCCAGCCCTGGGTCTTCATTGTAATCGATGACAGAAAAATTCTGGACGAGATCCCAACATTCAGCCCTTATGCCGGCATGTGCAGGGAAGCTCCTCTGGCAATTCTGGTCTGTGGGGATACTACCCAGGAAAAAGCACCCGGGTACTGGGTACAGGACTGCTCGGCAGCCATTCAGAACCTTCTTCTTGCAGCTCATGATGCAGGGCTGGGAGCGGTCTGGACAGGAATTTTTCCCATGACAGACAGAGTTCAAGGCTTCAGGAAAGCATTTGGACTGCCTGGCCATGTATTTCCTCTCGGGCTTGTGCCTGTTGGTTATCCTGCAGAAAAACTCTCACCTCAGGACAGGTACAGGGAAGAGAAAGTCTACAATAACAGATACGGTCAAAAAAGAGAATAATTCTGCAAATAATGGCAGATCAGGACTATTTTCAGGCTGGTGATTTATTGGCTATAAGGGTTGTTGCAAAAAATCAGGTAAAACCTGAAAAGGTTCAGGAATTTATGAATTTGTGTAAAAGCCTTATTGAAGAGACGCTAAAAGAGGAAGGCTGCATAGATTATGGGGTATATCAGGAATTGGAGAATCCTGAAATCCTGACAATGTTAGAAGAGTGGAAAGACGAGGGCAGCCTTGATCAACATATAAGATCCGATCATTTTAAAGAGATATTTCCTTTGCTTTCAGAGTGTCTTGACAAAGAAACTGAAATCAATATATACAGAAAAAAGCTGTAATTTATTATATTTCAGTCCTTAAATTATATTTTCACTCATTTTTTGAAGGAATGAGTCAGGAGTACTCGGGAGAGAAAAATAATGAAAGTTGTTGCATTTAACGGAAGTCCGAGGAAGGAAGGCAATACAGCTTCTTTAATAAAGCATGTCCTTGCAGAGCTTGATAAAGAAGGAATAGAAACCGAGATAGTGCAAATAGGTGGGAAAAGCGTGCACGGCTGTACTGCCTGCTCAAAATGCTTTGAAAACAGAGACAGAAGATGCGTAATTGACAATGATATTGTCAACGAATGCATCGAAAAAATGCTTGAAGCCGACGGCATAATCCTTGCTTCACCCACGTATTTTGCAGACCTGACACCTGAACTCAAAGCTCTTATAGACAGAGCAGGTTTTGTTGCGAAAGCCAATAGCGAAATGTTCAGGTACAAAGTTGGAGCGGCTGTTGTGGCGGTAAGGAGAGCCGGGTCAATCCACGTTTTTGATTCCATTAACCATTTCTTCACGATTTCCCAGATGATAATTCCAGGATCCAGCTACTGGAATATGGGGATAGGGCGTGCAGAAGGGGATGTTGAAAAAGACGATGAGGGCATCCGGACCATGCAGATCCTGGGCCAGAACATGGCATGGCTTTTGAAAAAACTTAATGAATAAATTAACAGAAGAATGCATAACTTAACAGGGGAGGCAGCCTTACATATTTATTCAGGGAAACGAATTTCATGGATAGAATAAAGGGGGAAATAAAATGAAAGTCCTTTATATCTTTGCACACCCTGAGCCGAAGTCCTTTAACGCTGCTATGAAAGATACAGCTATTGCTGCCCTGAAGGATAAAGGGCACGAAGTAAAGCTCTCCGACCTTTACGCGATGGAATTTAACCCTGTGCTGAAAGCCTCGGACTTTACTGAGAGAAAAAACCCGGATATTTTTAATGCTTTCCTCGAAGCTATCAAAGCCTCAAAAACCGGGGCTTTTTCATCCGACATAAAAGAGGAGATGGAAAAAGTAAAATGGGCTGACCTGTTGGCATTTCAGTTCCCAATTTACTTTACATCCATGCCAGCAATAATGAAAGGCTGGATTGACCGTGTACTGGCTCCGGGGTTTGGCTTTAATCCCATAACCAGCAGTGCCTATGACACCGGACTCCTTAAAGGAAAAGCAGCAATGCTTGCATTTACTACCGGCGCTCCGAAAGAAATGTATTCTGAGGGTGGAGCTCATGGCGATATTCACAGGCATCTTGAATCCATAACTCACTGTGTTTTTGAATATATGGGAATGAAAGTGCTGCCATCCTTCATAGTTTATGAAGCCAGTGCCATGAAACAGGAAAAGGGAATTGAAGAACTGGAGAGATATAAAAAGAGGATTTCCGAACTATAAATAGAAAAGAAAACGCCTTTTTTTAATTTTTTAATTTTTCGGGGAACTGTGGGGCAGCCTGAATCATATCTGAGTCTTATACTACTGGATAATAATATTTATATATAATGTTTTTACAAAAAACTTTATTAACCGTTATGTATGTTCAGACATATCATTGAAATTCCATCTGAAGAGGTCTTTGAGTGAAAAAAGTCTGTGCATTCATAATTATCATAGTACTGGCATTGTCTCTGGCAGGCTCAGGTTGCGCTGAAAAAGGGGCTTCTACACCTGTATCTGAAAATCCGGAAAAAGCATTTGAAGGAAGGCAGGTCACGGTTTGCGCTGGAGCCGGGTTGATAAAGCCAATGAACGAATTGATTGAGAATTTTGAGAAAGAAACCGGAGCAGATATTGAGGTCCGCTACGGGGGAAGTGCAGAAATCTTCGGATTTCTGACCTCAAAGGAATGTGACATCTTCATCCCGGGAGACTACTACTATACTGAACAGGCTATGGACAGGAACTATGTTTTCAATGAAAGCGTGGAAAACCTGACCCTGCACATCCCGGTTATCGCAGTTCCTGCGGGAAATCCTGCAAACATAAGCAGACTTGAAGACCTGGCAGGACCAGGGGTAAAACTGGCTCTAGGAGACCCTAATGGGCCTGCAATAGGCAAGGTATCGGAAGTCATCTGCACACAGGCAGGAATCCTTTCTGCAGTCGAAAAGAACATAATTGTCAAAACGGCTACTGTAAATCAGCTCCTCATCTACATTGCATCCGGTGAAGTTGATGCGGCAATTATATGGGAAGATATGACAAGCTGGGGAGAAGCCAGCGGAAAGCTGGAAATTGTTTCTATCCCCGAAGAACAGAACAAAATAAAGACCATCCCCACAGCAGTTTCCATATATACCGAAGACCGTGAACTGGCAGAGGCATTTAACACTTATATTGCGGGCAAAGAAGCAAAAGAAACCTGGAAAAAATGGGGCTTTGAGCCATGCGATGCTTAAAATCCCGGAGCGTGAACCACTCCTGGTTCAGGACCTTCACCGTGGGTATTGCCTGTACCTTCACTTTTTTGCTCTTTATGACCATAGGGACCCTGCTCTTTGTGCTCAAACCTTCAGATCTTCTTTCATCCCTGCTTTCTGAAGAAATGCTTTATTCCATGAAGCTTTCCATGCTGACCTCTTCAGCCTCAACAATTTCCGTTATGTGCTGTTCAATTCCCACAGCCTACGCACTTTCCCGTTTTTCCTTTCCCGGAAAAAGCGTAATAAAAACCGTACTCGGGCTTCCTATGGCATTTCCTGAACTGGTAATGGGACTTGCGCTCCTGCTCCTTTTCGGGCAGGGATTCCTTGGACCTTACCTTGAAGCTCTGGGGATAAAGGTTACTTTCAGCAAGCTCGGGATAATAATTGCACAATTTTTTGTCGCTTTTCCCTATGCTGTAAGGGTCATCTACTCCACTTTTGAAGATATCAACCCGAGATACGAACAGGTCTCGAGGAGCTTCGGGTACGGGGAATTCGAGACATTCCGACACGTTACCCTTCCCATGGCAAGAAGCGGGCTATTTGCCTCGGGAGTAATTACCTTTGCCCGATGTATAGGAGCTTTCGGAGCCGTGCTGGTGCTTGCAGGAGGATCATATATGCATACCGAAGTCCTGCCCGTTACTCTTTACCTGAACATTTCCTACGGAAACCTGGAAATGGCGATTACAAGCGGGATTTTGTTAATGGGAATAGCCTTTCTCGCAATCCTCAGCTTTGAGAAGTTTGAAGGAGGCAGGATGTGAGCTTTCTTGAGGTAAGGGACCTCTGCCTTGATGTAGGAGATTTCGAACTCAGCGGGATAGGGCTCAAGGCTGAGAAAGGCGATTACCTGGCTCTGATAGGCCCTACCGGTAGCGGGAAATCCCTGCTTCTTGAAACCATAATAGGATTTTACGGGCCCGAAAAAGGGAGAATTATCCTGGAAGGAAAAGATATCACCAACTTTCCTCCTGACATGAGGCAGATAAGCATAGTGTACCAGGACCATGTGCTTTTTCCCCACATGGATATTTTTGAAAACATAGCATATGCCCTCCGAAAAAAGCTCAGAGACAAAAAGCAGATCGAAGCGGAAGTAAAGCAGATCGCCGGAGTCCTGGGAATAGGTGAGCTCCTTCACAGAAAGCCGGCTACCCTGAGCGGAGGAGAGAAGCAGAGAGCAGCCATTGCAAGGAGCCTTGTGGTCAGGCCAAAACTGCTTCTTCTTGACGAGCCATTCAGCGCCCTTGATGCAAGGACAAAAGAAAAACTCAGGGAGATGCTGAAAAAGGCGATAAGTGAATACAGCACCACTGTCCTGCACGTGACCCATGACTTTGAAGACGTCTGGGCTCTCGCAAACCGCGTGGTCGTAATAAGAAAAGGTGAGGTTATGCAGGCAGGAGACCCTGAATCAGTATTTAAGAGACCTTCTCCAGACTTCGTGGCCGAGTTTCTGGGCACCAATGTGCTGAAAGGTTGTGTAAAGGCTCTTGAAGGAAAACTTACAGTGGTCGAAGCCGAAGGCATGAAAATATATTCCTCAGATCCAGCCGAGCCCGGGGAAGGTGTTACAGTCTCTATCCGCCCTGAAGAAATTATCCTTGCCAGAGAAGCTTTAGAAAGCTCGGCGCGGAACACAGTGCAGGGAAGGGTTTCAGGAGTTTTCAAAAAAGAACACCTTGTCGTGGTCGAGGTGGAGATCGGAAATGCTGAGATTAAAGCTGTGATCACGCCGACATCCTGTGAAATGCTTGGGCTCGAACCGGGAAGAGAAATCTATGCTGTGTTCAAGGCTTCAAATGCCAGGATAATAAGGTGAATAAGTAAGGTGAATAAGTAAGGGGAATAAGTAAGGAGAATAATGACAGGAAACAGAGAAAAAGATGTGAAAAGCTCGTAATAAAAGAAAATGTTAAAGATCCGCAGTAAAGAAAATATCAGAAAAACATCAAAAATAGAAACAAAAAGTAAGGAATTTTCGAGGCAAAACATGATAGACCTTTTTGATCTCTACTTTTACGAAGACTGCCCCTATCAGGATGAAAGCGCAGAACTGCTCAGGCTTGTGGGCAGGGGGAAAATGAGGATTGTTTCGAGGGAGAACGGGACCTCTGCCTGTGCCGGCGACCTTGCAGGATATTATGAGAAAAAAGGGCTGAAAGTCCTGAATTACTTCAGGGACGGGGAAAATTTCAAGCCCGGAGATGCAATTTTCGAAGCAGAAGGAGACATCAAACTTATATTCAGATTCTGGAGAGTTTCCCAGACATTTCTGACCATGATGTGCGCCATTGCCACGAAAACAGCCTCTATGGTCAGTGAGGCCCGAAGAACTAATCCTGATATTATTATTGCAACGAGCCGGAAGACGCACCCAGGGGCCCGGATATTTGAGCTTAAAGCAGTCCGGGCAGGCGGAGGAGATATCCACAGGAATTCCCTCAGCGACTCCATTCAGATAAGCCAGAACCACCTGGAAGTTGCAGGGGAACTGGGAAAGCTCAGGGCTATGAAAAAGATAGAAATCGAGCCCAGATCGAGAGAAGAAGCATTCAAATATGCTGAAATGTCGGACATAATGCTCCTTGATCATCTTTCCCCGGAAGAACTGAGGGAACTCGGACCAGAACTCAAGGAACTTAACCCTGAACTCGAGCTTGCAGTGGGAGGAATCGAGGCAAAAAGAATCCTCGAATACGCTCCCTTTGTTGAGATTATTGTCATAAGTGCTCCCTATTACGCAAATCCTCTTGACTTTACAACGAAGATCGAAAGGCTGTAAGCTGATAAATAAAAGGTGAACGCATGCCAGAAATCAAAAACATACAGGAAACCGAAAAAGAAGAAAACGGAACCCTGCCTGCCCTCGTAACCGCGCTAAAAAAAGACCTTGGTCCTGCTCTTGAAGAAATCGAAGTAAAGGATGTCAGGATCGGGCTTGCTTATACTGGAGTCCTGCTTTCCGAAAACTACGGGGGCGTTGCCTGCACACCACTTTATGAGTTTTCGGGCTGTCCTGCCCTCGGTTTTGCGGGCTTTCTGAAAGGAAGCTCTGCGGATAAAGTGCTCGAGTTTGCCCTGTCGAGAAACCCGTTTGAGGCAGCAATCGGAGTTGCAACCGCAAATGCGCTTTCTCATATGCTCCATGATCTGGAACCCAAAAAATTTTCTGTTTCAAAAATAGACATTCTTGACCTTATAAAACCTGAAGATAGGGTTGTAATGGTAGGCTATTTTGCTCCTCTTGTCCCGAGAATCCTGAAAATAACCGAGAAACTTACGATCCTTGAGAAGCGTGAAATCGAATTTTCTGAAACCACGATACTGCCTTCGGAAAAAGCCAGAGAAATTCTCCCAGCATCGGATGTGATCATCATCAGTGCAAGTACTCTCGCCAACAGGACTTTTGATGAGCTCCTTTCCTCCCGGGGTGCAGCAAGAGAAGTTGTCCTGCTAGGACCAAGCGCGCCTCTCTACCCTGCCCCGTTCTTCAGTAGAGGTATTACTGCAATAATGGGAACCCGGATTATTGACCCCCTGAAAATGCTTACGGTGATTAGCGAGGCGGGAGGGACGAAAAAACTGCACCAGTTCTGTGGGGAAAAGGTAGCGTTCCAGAATAAAAATGAAGACAGAAATAAGTCCTCTTGAGCGAAACAAAAAGGACAGTAAACTGCAGAGACGTAACTCTGCCGAAAAAGCTGAATTATCTGGGGAGAAGGTACCCTTTAGAAGAAGAAAACGAGAAGAAAAATAACTATGTTGAAAAAAAGGGGAAGAAAGCCAGAAAAATTTAAAGAAACTGGCAAAAAGAGCTTAAAAAAGAATGTTATTAACGCTTGATTATTAGCAATGATAAAAGTCCCAAAATGAACATTACCGAAGTAAAGCCAGGTATTTGATTGGTTGTTTCGTTACCAGCAATCTCCTCTTCATTGCCTGAGAAGTTGGTGTTATCAGCTTCATCCACATATGGTCCATCAACTACTGCTATGTCTTCAACTGGCACTCCCATCCACTCGAACACTACTGGTACCTCACTTATACCTTCCTGTTTACAGTGTTCCTCGATTATTAGATAAATTTCATCAATTATAGAATCATTAACACTTTCTGGAGATTCTGGATCAAGTCCTACGAATATATATCCCCTATAATTATAGCCATAACCAGTCAATGATCCACCAGATGACTTCATGTAGGGCCGAAGTTCAGTTCTGAAACTATGAATACAATCCCCTGCTTTCTCTTCCCACTCCACTTTTCCACTGGAATCTGTAATTACAGGCATTGTTCCCCTCGTGGCTATGAACCCAGGATCATTTTTAACTTCCTCGAAAATCTGAGGGCCGTAGTCAGGTAGCGGGAGATCCTCCTCGTCCTGTGCCCACATAAAAATCACAGGGATATCACTTATTCCCTCCTGCTCTTCGCAATATTCCTCAATTTTCAGATACATCGCGTCAATTCTTGAGTCATCTACTTCTCCTTTATAGGCAGATCCCAATTCCACTATAATTACATCACTGGCAGCAACGCCTGATATAGAGCGGTCAAATTCGGAATATGAAGGCCCTATTTTGTTAAGATTTAGCCAGCAATCTGTAATTGAATTTTTCCACTCCTGATTGACAGTTTCTGGTATAGTTCCCCTGTATGCTATGAACAAGGGGTTATTTGCAAATTTCTTTATAGAATCTGGGGGCTCATCTGATTCGGAATCGTTAAATTCACTGTCATCTGCACCTGCGAAACTGCATAATAAAATAAAAGCAGAAATTATAAGCATTAACCATTTGCCAGTATTCCTTCTTTTGATCATTTAATCAGACCTTAACAGTTAGTTTAGAACTCCAGTCTTATTATTGTATTAAACTGAGCTCAAAATCAAGCATCTGCGCATTAGTGAAATACAGTATGATTAAATTCCTTATCTTTTTGCTCCACCGGCTTCAGAGCTCAGCTGCACAATTTTATTAAATAAAACATTGACATATCATAAAATACTTTTTAAATTTTCTAATTATATACTTGTTAGATTAAGACGAGAAACTATGATTCGAAGGTTAAACAACTTTTTTTGAAAACATATGGATTCAAATTCAGAATAAATTGGCAGGCCATTCATATTTATGAACGGGAATGAGGAGATTAACGGGAAGTATTGAGAATCAAAAAACAGATTTGAAGAAGCTTCAGCAGCCATAGAAATTTATATATAGACATAAAAATAGAACTCTTCAGTATCTTTTCACAGTTTTGAGTTATTTTGGGGAAAATAACCGAGAGAACTGACAATAGCAAACTGGCTGATTTTAGAGTTCATAATAGAGGTATAGAAAAAGCAATACTTGGGGGTATGAGAGGCATGGCTATGGGGCATGAAAAAAAAGTGTCTGGGATTTATGAAAAAAACAGATCAGGAGGATACGAACAAAACATTTCAGAGGGGTATGAAAAAAATGTGTTAAGACCAAAAAATGTATGGGAAGAGTTTTTTGCAGATAAAAGAAGTGGGGGTCACAGGTCTTCAGCTGAAGAATTTCTTTCTATGGAAGCGAGAGAAAAATTATTCCATCTCAATGGCGGAAAAACTATTCTTGACTTTGGGTGCGGAGCTGGAGAACTCCTGGTCTACTACGCACCGGAATATGAAAAAACAATAGGAGTTGATTTTTCTCCGTCCATGCTTGAGGAAGCAGGCAAAAGAATAAGGGAAAGAAATTGTAAAAATACAATTTTAATTCTGGCGGACGACAAAACCGTATGGGACAGGCTGGACTCTCCCCTTGATCGAATAACTGCAGCCGGAGTGTTTCAATATCTCACATATCAGGAAATTGATGATTTTATTTTTAATGCATCAACATATCTTAATAAAGATGGGAAAATAGTATTGTTTGACATGCTGGACCCCCGATTATACCCTCTGTGGAAAATAGGGCTTTTTTCACAGGATAATAGCTGTAAGAAAATAATAAGCAAAGCAATTTGCGGGGTTAGAAATACAATATCATCAAGCTTAAAAAGGCGCCCGAGAGACATTTTGGGGTATTCACATTATCCCGGTAAAATTAAAAAAATTGCAAATAAAAATGGTTTTGAAATGATTTGTGTACAATCAATGTACTATGAATACAAATATCATGCAATAATATTCAGGAGTTAAACAGCCTTTAAAGTGGAGACTGAATCAAGCCTGTTTTTAGCAGATGAACATAAAAACTCATTTTATTTTTTCTTGATGGATAACATTCATTTCACTAACAGATTTTGGAACCGAGTAGTTCATCATACATAAGAATAATTATCTATTTTTACGGGGCTTAAAATGGACGGAATTGAAGTTAGAGAATTACTGCCATCCGAATACAAAGAATGGGATTTGCTTGTAGAAAAAGCTCAACCCGGTACACTCTTTCATACAAGTGAATGGCTTGAAATTTGCAGGGATATCCTATCAAAAGACCTTAGAATCTACGGCTGTTTCAGAAACGGCGAACTTGTGGGAGGCTGCCCTCTTTTTGTAAAAAATATAAAAGGAGTGTTGAAAGTAGCAAGTTCAACCTGTAAAATGACCAGCTACAGCGGTCCCCTTCTAAAAGAAAGTGCCAGCTCCAGAGCAAATAAACGGATACAGGAAACCCATGAAATCCTCAATCCTCTCAGGGAATTTTTCTGCAAGCAGGGATTTGACAGCATTCACCTTACATTCGCTCCGGGCTTTGAGGATATAAGACCGTTTACGTGGAACGGATGGGATTCTGCCGTACATTACACCCATTACCTGAGTCTGAAAGAAAACATAGACGAAAACCTTTCAGGGGAAAGGCAGATAGAACTTAAAACTGCAACCGGGGCAGGACTTAAAACCCGGGTATCCAATGACCCTGAAACATATTATCGCCTGCTTTCACTGGCTTATGAAAAGAAGAATTTAGAGCCTCCTTTGCCTGGAGGGTTCTATGATAGAGTATTTAAGCTGATTCAGAAAAAAAGCGCCGGATACATGTTTGTCTCCGAGACTCCTGAGGGCGAAGCTGTTGCAGCTCACATAAACCTGTACGGAAAAAAATGCGCTGTAATCTGGACCTCAGCCCTGAACCCTGATTTTGATCGTTTGGGCCCCAATGCTCTTCTGTATTATAATGAATTTCTTGACCTGAGATCCCGGAACTTCGAATACATGAACGTAATGGCAGCAAATATTCCTGTATTTGTGGATTTTATTATGGGCTTTTCTCCTGAGCTGATTCCGTATTATAGTGTGACCCTGGAGAGCAAAAAATACTCAGCCGCGAAAACCTTATACAGAACCACTCATAAGGAAACCTATTGATAGAAAACTGCATTCCCCTGGATAGAAAAATAGGGAACAAAAAAGAAACATAAAATTCTTCGAAGAACAGGCACAAAAAACGCACATGAATTTCTTCGAAGAACAGACTCAAAAAATGAAAGTACTTCCAGATACTTTCATGCTAAGAAAAGTATGGGCATAAATCAGGGAATGATGCATAAAAGTTACATTGACCTGAGAAATCGCAAACAACATCCGTCATCTGCAACTCCCGGTCACCTGTACATTTAAGCGGTCAGACTCCCTGGTCCGGATTTCTTATTTACAGATTTCTTATTTAATGTAGTACGTGACCTGTACTGACATCGAGACAGTAGATTCGCCTGGCTCAATAGGAGTGGAAACTGCTCCGGAAGCCTTTTCTTCTACTGCCATATCGTATTCATAATATACTCTGGGCCCGTTGCTTTCACTTATAGATGAAGTCTTCACACCAGTAATCTCAACACCCAGGCTCTTAGCAAGCGTATCGGCTTTTGATGATGCGTCATTGATTGCCTCATTCATCAGGTCCTCACGAAGCTGCTTTTGCATATCATCGGATACTGAGAATGAAATGCTTCCAATCTCATTAGCTCCGGCAGCTGTGGACCTGTCAATAATCTGACTCAGGTTGTCGAGATTTGTGGTTGTGATCTGCACGCTATTGGATGCTGCGTAACCTGTAATTTTTTGTGTCGTATCATAGCTGTATATAGGGTATACGGACACATAGGAGGTCTGTATTTCCCTGTCCTGCAATCCAATTGCTTTGAGCTCTGATACTATATTGCTCATAATGGCTGCATTTTCGTCGGATGCTTCCTTCGCAGTAGCAGCCTGGATCACAACACCTATTCTCATTGTTGCCGTGTCAGGGACAACCTTCTGTTCAGCATACCCGCTCATGGAAATAGTATTTTCCGCATCCTTTTCAGGCTCATTCTGTGAAATGGCATATATCGTTGCTGCCATCAGCACCAGAACAACTGACAGCGCAATGATAACATAATAAGATTTATCGTTTTTATTTTCCTGTGGCATTTTTCACATACTCCTTGCTCAGTACTTTATTTGCTGGCGGTTCGGTCAATTATAGCAAGTCATAGATGTACACGCACATATTAAAGAATTGCTTAAACTTCAATTGCGGTCGCAGTTATAATAGCCGCATGATATTGAAGGAAAAATATACGTAAAGTAATGGGAGGAGAAAGGGTCGAAAGATGATGAAAGGAGTCTTTGTGGAAAGGACGAATCAAGGGAAGTTGTTCTACTCGGACCGAGTACTCCTCTCTATCCTGCCCCGTTTTTCGAGAGAGGAGTTACTGCAGTGAGGAGGACATGGATTATTGACCTCTTGACAATGCTTACGGTAATCAGTGAAGCGGAAGTAACGAAAAAGCTGCATCAGTACTGTGGGAAGAAAGTTGCGTTCAGAAAAAAAACAAGTAGTATCCATGAGTTATTGATCAATTCTGACAAAAAGGACATATTTGCTTTGTTTGTCTAGGTTTAAGATTCACTAAGTTTGTGGTTTTCAAAAACTAGCACCTTGATCTAATTTAGCTTTTATTCAGAATATTACTACTTTACTCATTTTCACATTAACTACGCATAAATCCTCCACACCTAACTTCAGGGCATTGGCAAATTTTGCAAGCATTTCTGCGGTCAGGATTCTAGAAGCTTTTCTTTCGTAACTTAGGAGAAGAAGAAACCAGCGGATAGAGAAGTTCATTGAGTTAACTGAAGATCTCCTATTCTCAGAAAAATCACGCCATCATAAGATAGGTTACAAGAAGAACTATGTTCATCAGCTAGCAGGAATTTAATTATAATTTAAAATATTAATTAGAACGCAACTTATATTGGGGGAAAAATAATGAAAAAAGCATTAATTATATTGATAGTGTTGTTCGGCGTATTCCTTGCAATAGGATGCGCTGGTGAAGAAGAAAGAGCTCCAAACGAAACAAGAGCTCCAGAACAGACTGTAACTCCAGCTGAAGCGGTTACTCCAACTGGAGAAGAGGAAACTGAAATCCAAACTGTGACGGAGATGAAAGAGTATACACTTGAAGAACTTGCGGAGTACGACGGCAGAAACGGGAAGACATACGTTGCCTATCAAGGCCAAGTCTATGATGTCTCGAATAGCGATCTATGGGAAAATGGCACCCATAAGGGCACTCACAATGCCGGGAAGAATCTAACCGAAGAAATGGACGACGCACCACATGGACCTGAAGAACTTAAGGATTACCCTGTAGTTGGGACTCTGAGAGAATGACATGACTCTACAACTTAAGCTTAACAGAACTGATTTTGGATAAACTCAACATATAAATGTTTAGTTAGGACTTACGCACTTGAGGTTCAAAATCATAGTCAATAGACCGTGCTGTTAAATTAAGGGTTTAGACAGTTAAAGGTTTAGAGCCGTTGTTTTTCAGTTCAACCGCGTAAGTCCTATTAGTATAAGTTCTACAGAATAGTGACCATTTCTCACAATTATCAGAGAATTGGAAGGGCAAAATGCCCTTCTTCCTCTAACCTTATTTATACTTTTATACAAGAAGAAAATTGTGAAGATTTACTTCCTTGCCTTTATCTTCTCAAAGAGCTGCTTCAGGGTATCCTCATTGCTCTTCGTAAACTCGAAGGGCGAGCTTGTGAAGGGCTCGAAGTGCACTGCCACATCGTCGAGCCTGTAAAAGGTCCCGTCACATTCCATGGCGTCAATGACTCCAGGGAGCACAACATCCGAAGCAGCCGTGCTCGGGCAGGGAGCAATGTCCAGGCAGACCATTGGGATTTCAGCAAGATAGGAAGCACAGTCCGCAGGGATGTGACAGACAAGGTCGGCGCACATTACAAAGGCTGCATCCACATCTTTTTCCCTCAGCACGTCCACGGTTGTATATTCTCCGGGGTTGTAACGCGGGTGCCCGCGCATGAAGTCCAGCCCGAAGGGGTAGCCGTACATGTAGGAAGCGACCTGGTTAAAACCTGCTACATTGCAGTGACCTCGAAGAGCTCCGAGAGTGAACTTGGCATAATTGTTCAGCTCCTTCACAAGGTTCATGGCAATTTCGGCGTTCCTGTGCTTTCCAATGGATGAGGAGAGCCCGAGCCCAACTGAAATGGCACCGAAGTTGCAGTTCTTCATCATGTCAAGCATCTCTTCCATGACCGGGATAGGTACTCCTGTGATCTCTTCCACAGACGGATGAGGAGTTTTTCCATGCAGCAAAGTGAGGAGAGCACTTATCAGTTCATAGTCCGAGCCGGGCTTGAGCTGCACGTGCAGGTCGGAAGCTTCAGTGGTCGGGGTTTTTCTCGGGTCCACGGTGATAACTGTCCTGTCAAAACGCCCTCGTTTGGTCCAGTAACCTCTTGGGAAAACTCCGTACCTCGACATCTGACGCGGCATGGACTCAAGAGGGTTGGTTCCCCAGTAGACAATGAGATCGCCTCTGTTTTTCTTCTGCCCTTCGGTTGCACCAACTTTTCCGGATTCCTGGATTCCCATCGCAGTTGGCCCGTGGCAAATGGTGGCGTTTGAGTCAACAAGGGCACCAAGATATTCTCCGATCTTGAGCCCGACTTCATGCGCTTCGCAGGAAGTTTCGCTTCCCATAAAAAGGAGAGGGCGCTTTGCAGAAACAAGGATATCTGCGGCCCTTTCAAGGGCTTCGTCCCAGGCTGCCGCGGTCAGCCTTCCGTTAACTTTTATAAGGGGCTGCCTGAGCCTGTGAGAACTTACAACTTCCTGGAACTTGGCGTTCCCCATTTTACACGCATTTCTTGCCTCAATCTTTCCGTCCCCGAACTCGACCTGGATATCATCGCAGGCTGCCCCGCAGACCGGACAGACTATGTTTTTATAAATCATGCTCACTGCCCTCCAACATAAATTTTCATTACTACATCTTCGGCGCTGAGGACCTCTTCTTCTGACGGCTCAATGTATACGGGAGCTCCCTTATAGAGAGGTGAGCCCGTAGAAAGGGTATCCGGGTCAACGACAACATTCGACCAGATAGCCCTCGGCATGAAAACCTGCCCGGGCTGAACAGAGTCCGTACATTTCGCATAAACGACAATAGAATGTTTTCCATCCCTGCTTGTTACTTTTACTTTATCAGGGGAGCAGAGGGGCACAAAATCCGCAGGAGAAATCCAGCATGAAGCACACTCCAGAGTGTACTCTTCCGTGAACTTGTCCCCACCTTTGGCAAGCCTGCCTTCGTCAATTGTACTTCCGGAAATAAGTAATACTTCCATGTTTCCCACCTCAGAGCTCCGGGTTTGTGTCTGCAGACACATAGAGAGCTCCTTTTGCCCTCTTGCTGATCGCATAGTCCCCTGTGAATTTTTTGAATTCGCCTATCAGCTCAAGCTCACCCGAAGTTATTTTGTTTTCCATAGAAACAAATTCGAAGCCCGGAGCAAAACGCTGTATTTTGCCCCCTACAACTATGGTTCCGCCTGCCATTTCAGCACCCAATCCGCGGAGAGCTCCGCCTTTTACAAAAATGAGCCCACCGTTCTGGCGGATCCCGCAGAAGCTTTCAACATTACCTCCCACAAGGATTTCTCCGCCATCCATGCCGCCTCCAAGCTGGTGCCTTGCCGAGCCTTCAATAACTATGCGTCCACCTTTCATACCGTGCCACTTTCCTCTGTAAGCACAGCCCACATGGTCCCCGGCATTGCCTTTAATGTGCAGGAGACCACCAAGCATTTCCATGCCAGCCCAGGAATCAACATCTCCGTGAACGGTGATCTCTCCTCCTTTCATCCCTGTCCCAACGTGCATGCCTGCAGAGCCTTCAATCTCAATTTTTCCTGCACTCATGCCTTCTCCGATCCTTTTGACCCTCATTGCGTCGCCTTTTATGCGTATCAGAGTCTCAGCCGCAGAACTGCCTGCGCTGCCCATCACTTCAAAGAAATCGGAAAGAGGATAGGTTTTAGGACCCTGCCAGACAGACAGCATCCCTATTTCTTCGGTGGTCTTGCCTGCAAAGGAATCAGGAGTTATAATATCTGCTTCCAGTTTAATGTCAATCGCTTTTTTAGGAATAAGCGTTACTTCTTCCATTTCTCCGGAACTTTCACCGGCATTGGTTTTTTTCTGAACAAGTACTCCCTCTGTCATCACTTCACCTCTCACTGTTAACCTGTATGGGAGTCGGGTTTGCCAGATATTTCTCTGGAGTCGAGTAGTTGGCAAAACCAAGAGTGTAGTACCTGAACCACTCCTTCACGTCAACCAGCATTTCCTTTTCCCGCTCATTTTCAACATGCACTTCGGAATAGTAAGTCCTCTTCTCAGGCAGGGAAACGATCTCCCCTTTAACAGCCACTATTTCGCCGCCCTTCACAGTATATTCCGCCTTCCTGAAGGTCCTGAGGAGGGCTTCGTAATTGTTTGCGTCAAGCTGCTGAGGGTTTATGTTGTAGACTGTAACATCTCCGTCCGCACCCACACCAAGAGAGCCTTTTCTGTGGGCCATGCCGATTGTCTTTGCAGGGTTAGCCCTGGTCAGAATCGCCAGGTCGTAGAGAGAAAGCTCACGGTTTATGCCTCCCAGCTCGCTCCTATCGTTTGCCCACTTGTGGCACTCACTGAAGGTCTGTTTCCTGAAAGCCTCGGACATGATCCAGGTCATAACCTCAGGGTATTTCGTAAACGGCCCACCATTCGGGCTGTCCGTGGTCATGATAGTTTTCCATGGGTCTTTGATAAGCAGGAGACATTCAAGCCCCATTGCCCACTGCAAACTGTGCACAGGGTTGGACTTGAGGTAGGTAAAGGGAAGGACACCTGAGCCGCATTCCATTTCAACATCAGTGTTCGACCACTTATTTCCTGTAAGGGTGTAAAGGTCATGAATGGCAGGCCCGTCTCCGGTCATAACTGTTGCTTCTCCGAAGGGAGTGCATCCGCTGTCGATTACCACATGATCTTTGTTGTTGATATAATCTGCAATATCCTTAACACCGGACTCGCAGTCCCCCCAGGTCGTGCCTGCAAAACTGTTGAACATCAGGTGGGTAAGGTATACCGAACGGTCCCTTGAAAGGTCCATTTTGGTTTCTGCCCACTCCACAGCCATGTTCTGTTTTGTCTTTACCCCATCAGGGATTTTGAGGGAATCCTTGGTAATTGCATAACAGCCAGGATGACCCAGGTTGTTCGCATGCAGGTGGACTGGCATAGGCATGCCGAGGGTCTCGTTAACCTCAGTAAGCCCCTTAATGACTTCTCTGGGAGTAATTTCGAAATGGATGTTGGTTTCGTCAAGAGTGCTGACGTTTTTACCCCATGCCCAGTTTTCGACTCCTGCGGGGTTGACGCATTTGATCCCGTAGGTCTTATGGGTCTTCATCATCCAGGCAACATAAGCAGCCGCCTTTTCCATATCCCCGTCCCTGAGGTAGCGCATAAGGAAAAAGTTGTTTCCGAGAACAAGGTACCCTCCCATGTCAAGAAGAGGAGTTGCACGCATCTCTTCATGGGTGTGGCGGGCTTCAAGAGGAGGAACTGCAGCTTCAAAAACAGTTGTGTAACCCATTGCTGCGTAATCATATCCCTGTTTGTAAACAGAAGGAACTGTATAGCCTGAACCGGAATGGGTGAGGGGAGTTTTCTTAAGGTTTGCTTTATAATGGTCTTCAGGGCGCATCGACCTGCCGGCATTAACCTTTGCACCGGCAACGTGAGAATGGGAGTCAACACCTCCTGGCATAACAGTCATTCCGGAGGCGTCAATTACCCTGGAAGTTTTCATCTCAGATGCAGAAAGCTCTTTTACGACTTTTCCGTCCCTGATGAAGATATCCATTTTTTCCCCGTTTATTTCGTTGAGGGGGTCAAAGACGTATCCGTTCTTGATTGCAATTGTTCCTGCCATTTATTCCACCTCTTTTTTCACAAGCCTTATCGCATCAACAGGGCAGATAAGGGCACAGGTCCCATCTCCTCCGCAGCGTTCCTGGTTTACGACCGAAATTTTTCCGTTCTTAACCCCAAGAATAGCTTTTTCGTCCATGTCGTACAGGTAGCCTGCAGCAAGTTCACGGTTGTCGAATGCGTTTACAGGGCAGACAATCACACAGTTCCCGCAGCCAAGGCACGCATCATCATCAGTTTCAAGTTGGGTGCGAAGCGCATCTTCGGGGGCAGGGACTTCAATCAGCTTTTTCTCCAGGGGGCCCTTTTTCTCCATTTCCGGCAGAATTGCAGTTTTTCTGACGTCAATGGCATCAACAGGGCAGGCAACTGCGCATGCACCACAGTAAATGCAGGCATCCGGCCGGTGGGTGATCTTTTCAACTCTTTCCCCGGACTTTGCCTTCTTATTGAAAATTGCATTTGCAGGACAGACATCAATACAGGTATGGCAGGTCTGGCAGACATTCTCATCCCTGGACCAGCGTCCTTCAAAGGGCTTTTCCACAGAAATAGCATTTACAGGGCATACTGCAGCACACCAGCCGCAATGGACACAGCATTCCGTATCAATATGGGTTTTTCCGATAACCTTCAGTTTCCCGTCCGTAGAAATTTCCCGGGTCACTTCAATACAGCCCTGTGAGCAGATATCTTCACAGAGACCACAGTGGACACAGCTTTCGTTTACTGATGTCGGCCTCATAGCCCTTGAAATATAGGACATGTCTGTGAGGGGTTTTCCTTCCTGTCTCAGTTCAAGAGCACCTGTGGGGCAGACTTTTGCGCAGATCCCGCAGACAAGGCAGTCTTCACTCTTTGCCATTTCCAGGAAATCCGCATCCAGTAACCCTCTAGCTACAGCTCCCACAGCCCCTATGGAAAGGGTGCCTTTGGGACATGCCTGTACACAGGTCCCGCAGCCAATGCATTTTTCAGGCTGATAGACCAGCTGCCGGTCTTTTTTTTCGGAAAAGACTGACAATCGCATCTCATTTTGCATTTTATTTACCTCTCAACGTTATTCTGTGCATCCGCCGCACAGCAGCTCATCATCATGTTGAACGAACATCTCACCACATTTTTTGCAGCACTGGATCCGCTTTTTCTTCCTGACCGGGACTTCCAGATCCACGGTTTTCCAGGAATAAACATTATCCCCGGCTTCCAGAAGGACAGGCACAACCTCTTCATGGTGTAGCTTTTCAGTGTTCAGGTACCAGGCATGAAGTTTTGGGTAGTCCTTTGTCTTTTCAGGGTCAAGGTAAATCCTGATGCCTATTATGCCCTTCATCCCTTCAGGTGCCTGTTTGTTCACCGTTACAGCCATCTTTCCCAGGTTATTGATTTTCAATCCATTGTTCCCGATGGTAGCTCCGGCAAGGATCTGGAAAGGGTCAGGCACGCAGCTTTTCGTTTCACAGGTTACGTATATGCGCTCTCCGTCCCGGACATCAAGCTCCCTCCTTGCAATATTGAGCATCTGGATGCCGATTAATGCCCCTGATGTCAGAAAGCCGTGAAAAGGGACGACCTTTTCAATCTGTGAAAGCAGCTCAGGGTCTTTCACCTGCTTCAGGATTGTCTCCATGCTGTGTTTCTCTTGATCGGAATTCTTATGCAATTGGTACACCGCCGCAGATTTGATCGTTATGTTTAAATAAACATAACGCCAAAGATGTTGAATACAGACAGGTGAGTTTAATAAAGACAGGCGATATTCAGGAATTTAATTATGTAAATTCCAACATAACGCAGAAGGATACACTACTATATTTATAGATAACTTTTTGACAGAAACTTATATCTGGAGTACAATTCAGAGGAGTTTCAGGTTACGGTTTAAACAACGGGGGCCAAACTCCTCATGATTGGCAGGCTCATAAAAAAACACCAGCCAGAAGTCTACTGCTTCGGGATATGTAAAGCTCAACATATCTATAAAATCGGAAGACAGGACTCTTGCGATTAAAATATATAAACAAGTGTTTTATAAAATTATCGATTAAGAAGACATTTTTCCTGAAAAAAGACAATATCGAAATAAAGAAAATACCTTTCTGAAAACATATAGTTTATAAAAATATATAGCTTATAAAAACATATAGCTTATAAATACAGTTGCCTTTTGAAAGGAAGAAACCTGAGACCTCTGATCGATTTATTTGGTTCATGGTAAAAAGAGGAGAATTATCCTGAAAAACAAATTAATTTTTCATGGGTCAAAATACATGAACTGCAGATGCTTTAAAATATAACCAGATACTGGTTCCTATAGAAATATTGAGTTCATTAAGAGATTCGCGTGTTATAAAAACAGTGAATAATTCGCCGGTGTTTACTGTTAGTTTTATAAGGGACCCGGTGTCAATTATTTCATCAACTTTACCCTGAATCGTATTTCTGGCACTGGTCTGTACCTTTTCCCTGGATATTGTTATTTCATCAGGCCTTATAGCAAAATGGACTTTACCTTCTTTTTCCGTTACGGCAAATACAGTTATGGAATCTGTTTTAATTGCTGCCAGACCATTGGAACTGTCCTCAATTATACCGCTCATCAGGTTTTGAATACCAACAAAATCAGCCACAAATCTATTCTTCGGTTTTCTGAATATCTGATCAGGAGTTCCAGATTGAAGGATCTGGCCATTATAAAGTATGACCATATTCTCTGCAAGCCTCTGGCCCTGTAAAAGGTCGTGAGTGGTCATTATAATGGTTGTTTCGGATTCCCGGTTAATTTTCAGGATCAGTTCTTCAAGTTTCTTTTTAGAGATAGGGTCAAGATTTGCAGTTGGTTCATCAAGTAACAGTAACCTTGGTTCCGTAATCATTGCCCGTGCAAGTGCAAGCCTCTGGGTTTCGCCACCTGATAATTTAAGCGCGTTTCTGTTCTCGTAACCGGGAAGACCAATCATTTCGAGGAGTTCTTTGATTCTCCCGTCCATATTCTCTTTTCTTCCCCTGATTTTCAAACCATAAGCAATATTATCATAAACGCTTGCCTTAAAAGCAAGAGGTTTCTGAAAAACCATTCCAATTTGCCTTCTTACCTCCAGCCTGGTATTATTGGATTCATTGGCATCAGCGCCTTCAAAATACACCGTTCCAGAAGACGGTTTTTCCAGTAAATCGATTAATCTGAGCATAACAGTTTTTCCAGAGCCGGTCGGTCCAACAAGAGCAGTGCTGGTCCCCTTTTCTATTTGCAGGTTAATATTCTTCAGAACCTCAAGTTTTCCGTAATTTTTGTAAATTTCTTCCAATTCCACTATGTGCATCGTTAAACCTGAACTAAGTTTTTTTGAATTAATCCTTGCCCTGCAAATAGTTCAATAAGAAATTGATTATTAGAGACAGAGAAAGAAGTATAAACCCCAATGCTATAGAAAGCACCAGATTACCTCTGGATGTTTCAAGAGATATGGCTGTGGTAAAAGTTCTCGTAAAACCTCTGATATTGCCTCCAATAAGTATGGCGACTCCTACTTCTGATATAGCCCTTCCAAAACCAAGTATCACAGCACTCATTATAGCATAACGGGCTTCTTTTATAATGGTAATTATTGTTTGGTATGTGCTGGCTCCAAGGGATATTGCCAGTTCTTTTATTTGAGTGCTGACCCCAACAAGGGCGGTGATAGTAAACCCGATGAGAAGAGGCAGTATTAGCAATACCTGCCCTATAATCATTCCAGTGGGAGTAAAAAGGAGTTTTAAAAACCCGAAGGGACCCTGCTGGGATATTAACAGGAAAAGGAAAAGCCCCACCAGAACTGTGGGAACACTGTAAAGGGTCTGGATCAGGTTTATTATTGTCCGTTTTCCCCAAAATTCATAATAGTAGATCATTCCACCAATGGGAATCGATATTAATGAGCCTATCAGTGTTGCAGTTAACGAAATATAAAGGCTTAATTTCGTTATTTGAATCAGTTTTGGATCAAGTTCTACTATCAGTTCTATTGCCTGAAAAATTGCCAGAATAATTTCATTCAAACGACCACCTGAACTTGATACACACTGTAATTTAGTGATATTATAGTTATCTCAGTTTCTTTGAGTTGCTCTGGCTAAAAAAATTGCAGGTTAACCATCCTCAGGATGGCAAACCTTCGGATATTGGGGTAAAGAGAGGCTCCCCGTATTGTTCCCTGCCAAAGTTTCCGATTATTTCCTGCCCTTCAGAGGAAACAAGGAAGTCTACAAAGTTTTGCGCACCTTCATAATTCACATTTGGATGCTTTTCTGGATTCACAGGCATAGCTGCATAAACATTAAGCAGTTCATCGCCTGCAGTCACTATTGGTACAATCTGTATCCTTCCTTCGTTCGTATATGCAAGAAATGTTCCGGAATCGGTTAAAGTATAAGCATTCTGTTCATTGGAAAGCAAAAGGGTTTCTCCCATGCCTCTGCCGCTTTCAATGTACCATTCACCCGAACTATTAATTTCGCCATAACTTACTCCAGTACTTTCCCAGATTTTTTTCTCCCGTGCATGTGTACCTGAATCATCCCCACGAGAGGCAAACTTAACCTGATCAGAATCATTCTGGCCTTCTTCCATTATCCTGGTAAATGCTTCCGTAGCGTTAAGACCATTTATTCCTGCAGGATCATTTTCAGGTCCTACAATCCAGAAATAATTATATGCTATTTCCGTACGATTTGTACCGAATCCATTATTCACAAATTCTTCTTCCCGACTTTTGTCATGAGTAAGAAGAATATCAGCATCTCCTCTTTCACCATACTGTATGGCTATTCCTGTGCCTCCGGATATAACCAGTACGTCCACTCCGGGATATTTATCCTCAAATGCTGCCTCTATTTCTTCCAGAAGCCCTGTGTCCTCCAGACTGGTCGTGGTAGAAACTATCAACTTTGAGGTCTCTGACTGTGCAGTTGTTGTAGTGTCCGGTTCTGTAATCGTTGTAGTATCTGGCTGCTGTTCGGTATCTGTGCATCCTGTTGCAAGGAATACGCTTAACAGGACCATCAAAATAAAAAATGCTTTTCTCATACTCTTCTCCATATAAAATAATATTTTAGTTAGAAATGTGTATTTGAACATAACGAATATGGTCCTCAAGTTATTTATTAACAAATATTACAAAAAAAGTAAAAAAGAGATGCTGCGGGATAAATGCAAAAAACATTCTTAGAGAAAAATCAAAAATTGAGAGTTTTGATAAGCAGTTAAGTTCTTAAAAAACAGAACCCAGATTAGTTCAATATTTGAAAAATGTTGACAATTAACGGAAAGAATTTAGCATTTTCATTCACCCATATCATTTCACATATGTCATTAATTAGCAATGCTGTTTCTCGTATCAAATCAATCTACAAATTTGACAGTAGCTTTTTGTTCAGAAATGACATTCCTGCTTTTTCTGTCAATAATTTTCAGGGTTATTTCAGTACCTGCTTTGAAACCGTAATTGTCAGAGGTGTTACCGTTCCCATTTACACTGACTACTACACTGGATTTAGCGGACTTTTTTGGGCTGTCCTGTCCGCAGAGGATAAGTCTCTCCCCGATATCCCAGGAGCCATCTTCAAGAGTGGCATTATTATTGGCAACGTAGTATTTTTGATTTTTTCTTTCCTGGCTCAGATCCATGTAAAGAACCTCTAAATTTCCTTCAGCTCTTTTTCCAGTCCCATTAGAAATGTTCCCCTGGAAAGAATTTCCATATCCGGAAATTTTTATAGAGATAGAGTCTGGTGAAAGGGAGTCTCCTCCCTCATGCATAAGAACAATCCGATTTTCTTTAAATGTGACCCAGTGGCTTGAATGGCCAACTCCATAAAGCCCTCCTTCACAGGATTCAAGATCTATATTTACAACAGGAGGCTGGAGATTCATTCTACTGCCAGAGAGGGCTACACTGCTAACAATTGCAGCCACGAGTATAAATGTAATCAGCAGAAGGAGAAGGGAGCCGATAACAGGAGAGAGACCTTCAGGTGAAGCCTTAAAGGAATTAAGAAATTTACATCGGACATTTCCCCACGCCTTCATCAGTAGATAATAGGAAGAACTTGAATAAATAATTACTTAATTGACTAAAAAAGAATAAGAATTATTAAAAAAAGAAATAGCAGAGAGAATTGTAAAAAGAAATTATAAAAAATAATAAAAAATAATAAAAAATAATAAAAAATAATAAAAAGTAATAAAAAATAATAAAAAGAAATAATAAAGGAAATCCTTACCTTAAAGTTATTTCTTTTTTCTCTGTCCTTTCTTTTCGTATTCTTTTTCGAGTTCGAAGATTTCCCTGACGCTCTCCAGTTCCTTTCTGCTTCTGGAATAACGCATAAGCACCATCACAACCCCGAAAAGCAGAGCCACGATTGCGGCAAAGAAATACATGGGCGCGGATTCAGTATAATATTTAACCTGAATAGCTTCTTCACGTTCTCCCATTTCAGAATAAACCCACAGGAGAGTATGTCTTCCTTTCTCATCAAAGCCTGTGCTGGAAGGTGCAGGTCTTGCTATCCCGAAAACCCTGTTGCCTGTAACATAGCCCTCAGGGAGAATCACACGTATAAACTCGGAATCAGGTTTCATAAAGGTAAAGCTCTGGGTTCCGGGCGCATCAAGAGTATATGCAATAAAACCTGTAACGTTTTCCTCAAATTCGAGATTTACTACCTTCATGCCCCTGGAAACGTCCTGCGTGAGAGTGTAATTCAGGTATGTAACGTTGATGCTGTTTGCAAGCCTCGAAAAGGTTTCCGGTCCCGCAACTGTTTCGTTCGCAGGCTCTACCAGCAGTACAAAGTTTTTAATGGGTTCCTTCTCAGAGCCTCCTCCAAGAGAATCCGGAGGGAAAATTTCAAGCTTGCTGCTATTTATAACCAGATGGACAGCCTGAACTTCAACTTTGTTTTCCAGAATATAGTATGTGGTGGTATTTACTGGAGTGTTGTTATCCCACTCTTCCAGAAAAACATCAAATTCATAACTGGAGATGTTGCCAGGCTCATCAATAGTGATCTCTTTTTTCTGGTCAACACAGCCCGATATGAAGATCACCATCAGGGCAAGGAGTATAAACATATTTTTTGTATTCATTTTCACGGAAGAATTCTCCCTTGAGCTCGAAGCGATCTCTTTTTAGCCGGCAGCAATTTATTAAGGTTTAGAACAAGCTGCAGGATCATAACAGGTCAATCTTTACCTTATTGCTCCCTCTTCTTAATAAACAAAGCGGATAATCTATAAAGACCTGAACAAAAAGATAACCTGTAAAGACCTTAACAGAAAGGATAATCTATGGAATCAAAAGTGAATTTATCGTTTCCGGCCCATTCTCACAAAAATTCAGGTTTTTGATTCTCCTGAAGAACTCAAGTACCTTTCTACCATAGGCCAATCAATTTTTTTGATATACTTTGCCTGGAGTTTTGAGACGTAAAGAATATTGCTGCCAACAAGAATTTTCATATCAGAGGGCTTTGGAGAAATTTCTCCGAGAGGAAGAAGTACAGGACCATTCGGGGAAGTGGATAGCCTGAAGTCCATCCCACTCTTCCTGATGTAAGCTGTGACTTTTTCATCAATTGAAAACACAGGAACCATAGTAATACACCGTGGAGAAATTATCGGGGAAAGATAAATAATTACAGGTTATTGATTGAAAAAAATGATCACAGGCTATAAGATTGAAAAATTACGGGATATGAAATTAAGAATACGGGATATAAAATAAAAAATACAGGCTACAAGATTAAAGAAAAAAAGGTATAATATTAAAAAATAGAATTTTCTCGTAAATCTCTCATAAATAATAAAAACTCAGGGACGGGAGATATTCAGAAATAACCCGGAAATTATGGAAGCTTCCGGGCAGTTTTAAATTTGATGAAAACAATTTAGGACGCAGATAGCATGATGATGAAAGATAAGGGAAAACTTGTAATCTGGCCGGCATATATCGACCAGACAAAATCCAGAAGCAGCGGCAGGATAATCTCACGGAAAAACTCCATAAAGGAACCGCACCTGAACGAAATCAAAGAAGCTGCCAGACAACTTGGCCTGAACCCGGAAGTGGAGCCTGAAAAAGCCTATCCCAAATCCTGGTGGGAAGTTAGCGGAAGAGTGCTTGTAGACGATAATGGCCCAAAGTCCGTTATTGCAAAACAGATAGCCCTGGCAATCAAAAAAATGAGAGGACAGGAAGTCCCTGCAAAAACATGAAAATAGTTTAAACAGTATTTTATATTTCAGGATTAGTGTAATTATCTGCTCGCTGATGATCATTATCCTGATCGCTAATGAGTGTTATTCTGTTTGTGAAGACAGTACCCGGATCGCTACCTGAATTGCAAATGAAGCTTAAAACTGCCTGTAACCTGGAAAGGGGGAAACATAACCCTGATTTTATTTTAATTTTTTATAAGGATACCTCATTTCCTTTCCGCAATGTTCACAGGTTATGACAACAAACCCTTCATTCAATCTGTAACGTGAATTATATCCGGGAGTAAGAAAAGAATAGCAGTGTTTACAGATCCTGCTTTTGATTTCTCTCGGAATGCTTATCCTGTTCCTCATGGAAATGTTTCGTATGAGCTGCACGTAATGCCTGCTGCGCTCAGGGTTTTCCGGAAGCTCAACTTTTGCACGCTCAAAAAGCCGCCACATACGCTGGACGGCTATGTTCTGAATAAGGTTTTTTTGCTGTTTCCTGGCTGCTCTGGGCATTGGTAAATCTATCCTGAAATTTTACTTAAATGGGTGTCCTGTTCTATCCGTCGAAGGAAACTGATCAGGAATCAAAATAATCACATTAATATCCGGGTTCTTGCTGTGTACAAGAGCTTTAAACCTTTCGGGGTCTCCGTTAATTCCTTCTGAACCATAATGCATGGGAATAGTAAAACCGGGAGATATAACTGCTGCTGCATTCGCGGCTTCTTCCTCGTTCATGGTATACGTACCCCCGATAGGCAGAAGAGCTATATCGGCATTGATAGCCTCTATCTCTGGAATAAAGTCTGAATCTCCTGCGTGATAAATCCTTAACCCTTCAAGTTCTACGATATACCCCACTCCAAGCCCTCTGGGATGATACGGCTTATCAATATTATAAGCAGGGACCACTTCAATACGGGTCCCTTTGATCTCAAGCCCATCAGCCAGAATATCCCCTTCAGCAACCCTCCTTGCATCTCCCTTGAATTCAAGAGAACAATTTTCAGGGATAAGGGTAGTAGTGTCAGATTTCCTGACCTTCCTGATATCATCAGGGCTGCAGTGATCATAGTGTTCATGAGTGATAAGGAGAATATCTGCCCTGTCATCAAAAGCAGGCTCCTGAGCAATCCTAAAAGGATCAATATAGATTTTTTTGCCTTCCCCTTCAAGCAAAAAACCGGCATGCCCTAACCATTGAATGCTGATATCCTTGATTTTCACACTATTCACCATATACACCTGCCGAGATTTATTTTCTGGATTTATAAATATAAACCTGTAAGGGAACTTTATTATTAAATCATATTAATATTACCCGAAGATTGGGACTTTATAAATACAGGCCTGAAAAAGTTTATCAAGCAGATTTACGATTTTTTTTAACGAAGCTTGGCTCGAGAACCCTATCATAAATCATCTTTTGCAGGTAACAAACAACTGGCAGTTTGATTACAACCGCTTCTCTTTTGTCTCCTGCGCTGTGCACCCCTATTGATTCCTTTCCGTCAGCTATCATAAAAAATTCTTCGTCATACCTGATTCCATCAATTACGATATTGTTCAGGAACTCGCGAAATTCTTTAGTGGTTTCCCGGAACTCAAATGGAAACGATTCAAACTTTTCAGGTTCACTTATAATAAAGGTTAACTGGCAGGTTTTTTCCAGTTTTTTCAGTTCAGCTTCAAATTCCTGAAAGAACCTGGGGCTGGATGAGAAGACAATCAGCTCTTCTTTTACCCCATTGAGAATTTCACGGATCCTGTTTTTAATCCCCCATTCGCTCTGGATGCACCAGACAGGAGATGTCCTGGGAAGCTCATAACTGAGTTCATTGAGCTGGTCAAGAGTTTCGATTGCGCAGTTAATGAATTCGTCTTTTATCTTGCCTATTACCTGCTTGGGATCAACTGCACGGAAGTAAGTCGGAGAGCCCTGTCGGACTTCCAGATAACCCCTTTTTGCGAGTACTTTAAGGACTTCATATATCTTGGCTCTCGGCACGTTTGTAAGTTCATGAACTTCTCGTGCCGTAGCCTCTCCAAGACTGACAAGCCCTACATAGGCTTTTGCCTCGTTTTCAGTTAGCCCCATCTTCTCCAGATTGCAAATTAATTGATTATTGTGCTGTAAAAACATCTGTTACCCCTAAAGTAACAATAGATTTAAATCTTTTCTAAACATAATACTCACAGAGCCTAGACATTAAAGAACTATTCATACAGTCGGAAAAGAGAAGTTTGTGTGAATAAGCCTTGAATGGCAGATCTCCAGCCTGAATAAAGACAGGCAGGTCAGATAAATGCAACAAGGCCCCTAAATTGTATGGATACTAAAAATTATGAGAGGATTTACTATTAAAAATACTTTTGAAAAACTGGGATTTTTTATTCAGAATAACCGTTTTTCCATACTTCTGGTAGCCTTTCTGTTCATAGTCATAGCAACACAGGGCGCACAAAATATAGAGATGGCTTCAGGAACAGAGACATTTGTAGGGAAAGACTCCCCTCTCTATCAGGACTACGATCACCTTTATCAAAAAATATTTCAGACTCAATCAATTGTGGTAATGGTAGAGGGCAATGAGGTGAAAAACGCTGACCTGATGAAAGCCGTGGACAGAATGGAACACCAGCTCCAGGGCACTGAGGGTGTAATAGAAACCACAAGCCCTGCCTCCCTGATCAAAATGGTTAATTACCAGATGACAGGAAGATACGTGATTCCAGATACCGATAAAGAGATTGAAGCTATTATAGATGGAAACCCTGAAATTTTCGGACAGATTGTCCCTGATAATACTCACATTCTGATTTCAGTAGTAATGGCCGGCTCAACCAGTGACGCTGCACAGGAAGATATCCTTTATGCCACTGAAGATTCGGTTTCATTTGCAGAATTTCCACCTTCTTACAACATCATCGTCACAGGTGACCCGGCCTTCATGGTCTCCATGAACTACGAAATGAATTCCAGCATGGGTGTGCTTCTGGGACTTTCCGGTCTTTTCATGGTTATCATATTATTTTTCGTGTTCAAACACGTCCGATGGGGCCTTCTCCCTCTACCGGTAGTCCTTCTCGGAATTATTTACACCTTTGGAGCTATGGGCTATATCGGAATTTCCCTTTCCATGGTCTCAATGGCTGCGTTCCCGATCCTCATAGGCGTGGGGATAGACTATGCTATCCAGTTCCATAACAGGCTTGAAGAAGAACTGCACAAAAGCGAGAGCAAGGAAAGGGCAGTTGTAGAAACCATAAAGAATACTGGACCTGCAGTTTTAATAGCTCTGGGAATGACAGCGCTTGGCTTTGTATCTCTCTTTACATCTTCAGTGCCTATGATCCAGGACTTTGGAAAACTGCTCCTGATAGGCATTATAATGTGTTATCTCTCCTCCATATTCGTGGGAATTACAACAATTTCACTATTTGATAAGTATTCGGACAAAAATCCTCTAAAGAAAATTGCCAGAAAGATAAAACCGGCAGGTCTGGATAAAAAGAAAAAGTCGGAAAAAAAGAGAGGAGAGGGGCATATAACAGAGAAATTGCTCCAGAAAACTACCGACCTGACAATCAGATACGATATTATTGTACTGGGAATTGCAAGCCTGCTCTGTTTAGGCGGGCTTTATGTGGATCAGTCAGTACCAATTGAGACTGACGTGCAAACATTCGTTCCCCAGGATATGCCTGCTCTTGTGGACCTCGCGCATATGGGAGACATCATGGGCGGGACAGATGAACTGAACCTTATTATCAAGGTTAAAGATACAGCGAATCCGGATGTTCTGAAGTGGATAGATCGGTTTTCCGAGCATGAAGTTGAAGGAAGAAAGCACATTTACAGCGCTTCTAGCATTGTACCCCTGGTGAAGGAAAGGAACGGAGGCACGATCCCGGATACAAGCCAGGAAATAGAAGCTATTTATGCTGAGATCCCGGAATCTCAGAAAGACCGTTACATGTACGGGAAAAATATGCTTCTCCTTAATTTCAATATAGGAAATGCGGTTGCGGACATTAAAGTAACAGGTATTCAGGAACTAACTGACATTGTTAAACAGGATATGCAATGGATGCCAGCCCCTCCGGGTACATCTGTCACTATTACCGGGAACAATGTTGTATTTATAGAAGTTATTACAGCTCTTACCAGTGGTAGAGTAGCAATGACTTTCCTGGGGCTTATTCTTGTGCTTGCAGGGCTTTTCGTTGTTTACAGAGACTGGCTGAAAGCGGTAGTCCCTATCATCCCCATGTTCATAGTAATAGGCTGGTCAGGAGGAGTTATGTATTACCTTGATATCGAATACACTCCCATGACAGCAACTCTTGGAGCTCTGATTCTGGGAGTAGGGTCTGAGTATGCGATCCTTATGATGGAGCGTTACTTTGAGGAAAAAGATGCAGGTGCAACTCCTATGGAAGCTATCCATATGACCAGTGCCAAAATAGGAACTGCAATCATTGCTTCAGGAGCGACCACTGTATTTGGATTCCTGGCACTGGTCGTTTCCCCCTTCCCTATGATCAGCAATTTCGGAATAGTTACGGTTGTGGATGTCCTGATGGCTCTCCTGGCAACTTTTGTAGTTTTCCCACCGCTTATAGTGGTCCTTGATACCTGGAGAGAAAAGAGGAGAGGAGCCACGGCAGAGAAAGAGGCAAAAAAACAAATTCAGGGGGCAGATGTATGATACAAGCACCCGGAAAAACCAGACAAGAAATAATGAAGAAAGCTTCGAGATTTACATTAGTCCTGTTAATAATTTCAATCACTGCATTCCCAGCCCTTGGAGACGATGAGACAGACTTTATTGTCCCGGATTATGGATATACAGTGGACTATTACAGGAGTTACGGGGAACCTGTTCTGAAGGCATCAGTAACAGGAAATCCAGAGTTCAGCAGGGGAGAGACTGCAAACCTGCAAATAAAAATTGCGAATAAAGGAGTAATAGACGGATTTAAGAGATTAAACGTTAATCAGGCCGGAATAAGCGATGCCAATGAGGAGATGCTTGCGAAGGCTGAAATGGAAGAAGAAAAAGAATGTACAACAGCGAAAAACATCAATGCAGTCCTTGTTTCCGGAACTGAATACATTGAAGTAAAGTCCGCAAGCAATATCCAGAATGTGGAAGAGCTTGAGACGGGATATACAGCAAATATCCAGTACACTATAAAAATCGACAGTGATACCCCTGCTGGAAATTATGAACTCCTGCTGCCCGTAAGTTATGATTATCAGGCAAATGTCCGGACCGCAACCGGGGAAATTATAAACCTGGGACTTACGGATATGGAATATACGATAGATTACGATACAAAAGAAGAGACTCTCAGGATACCGATTTCCATAAAAAGTGAGCCGAAGTTTGAAGTGACAGAGGTTTCAGGAAACCTGAAACAGGGAGAAAGCAGAGTCATCAATGTTACCTATATGAACACAAGAGAAGAGGTTGCACAGGATGCCACTGCCCGAATAATCGTAATGACTCCACTCAGCACACAGAAGTCCATGGTGAGACTCGGAGACATAGGGCCGGGGGAAAGCAGGACTGCCAGCTTCGAGATTGCTTCGGCCAGGGAAGCTACTGTAAAGAATTATGGAATTGACAGCGAGATAAAGTATGTTGACAAGGATGGTGAAACCTCCTTTTCAAATAACCTGAAAGTGCATGTGCCTCTTGAAGCGACTGAGAAAAAAATCAGCATAACAGGCATAGCAATCATACTGATTATCCTTATCGCCCTTTACCAGATCGTAAATATGTACAGGAAAAGAAACAGGAATAATGATGAAACCGCGCCAGGTGATGAGAATGAATAAAAATGGATTTTTTGCTACTATCACAGCTCTTCTAATCCTTTGCTCTGCTGCCCTGCCAGCACAGGCAGCTTTCCCTAAAAACTTCGATATCAGTGAGAACTACTACACTGTTTACGGAGGACCCGATATTAACGCCACACTTGTTGGAGACAACGAATATTCAAGGGGAGATACTGTAACCCTTAACATAAATATGATGAATAAAGGCGCCATCACCGGATTTAAGTCAGAAAAAGATGCAGACTTTGGGGAGTATGTTGACATAATGCTTCAGCAGGCTGAAATGCAGTATGAAGCGCAGGCTACAACAGCAGTAGGCATCCTTGCAACCCTCAAATCTGATAACGAGTATGTAAAAGTTAAATCCGGGCCTCAGGAAGCAGGCACCCTCAAACAGGGTAAACAGAGTTCAAGCCCGACAAAATTCACTGTTGAGATAAACAAGAATACTCCTGCAGGAACGTATCCCCTGACCCTTGACCTGTCATACATGTACCAGCATAATGTGCAGTTGAGCGGAGACGACTTTGACAACAACATCGGCCTTGTCAGGAACAAAGAGGTAGGCATCTGGTATGAAAATCAGACCCAGACCCAGACTATAGAGATAAAGGTCAAGGAAGAACCCTACTTTGAGGTTACGAATGTAACAGGTGAGCTTTATCCTGATCAAGGCGGGATGCTTTATGTAACATACAAGAACACGGGAGAAAAGCCTGCAAAGGATGCAACCGTAAGGCTCAGTGCAAGTGACCCCTTCAGTACAACCGACGACCAGGCTTATCTTGGAACCCTGGGCCCGGGAAAGACCGCTGTTGCCATTTTTGATATAGACGTGGATGAGGATGCAACAGCCAAACTGTATTCCCTGAACAGCGAGATCCTCTATGAGGATGTAAACGGGCATGACCAGATCTCTGACAGTGTAAAGGTTAATGTTGAAGTTCTGCCTGCTCAAAAAAGGCTTCCAGGGTACCAGTTTGGAGCCGGAATTGCTTTCATGGCTCTGGCAGCCTTCTTTGTGATTTTCAGGAAAAAACAGCAGCAAAAATAACCTGAAACCTGGAAAATAAGCTGACCCTGAAAACAGGAAGTTAAAAGAATAAAACAAAAAGAAACAAAAAGTGCCTGTAAATAATATTCTTACAGGCACTCATCTTTTTTTCGAATCCTGATTAATAAAGTTCTCAAAATTAATAAAGTTCTCAAAATTAATAAAGTTCTCAAAATTAATAAAGTTCTCAAAATTAATAAAGTTCTCAAAATTAATAAAGACCTTAAAATTAATAAAGATCTTAAAATGCCCCTAAAAAAAAGAGTTCAGTCTGTATCAGACCTTTTTGAGCCAGAATTTACAGGCTCTTTTTCACCGATGGCTTTTGCGACCATTACTTCTGTGGATTTTATGACCGCATAAATCCGGTCTCCTGGCTTTATGTCCAGTTTTTCGACTGCCTCCTCCGTAACCACTGAGGTAAGGACTGAAGGTTCAATCTCAATTGTGAGCTTGGAGACAAGCCCATTTTTCTCGACTTCAACTACTTTTCCGGGAAGCTTATTTCGGGCTGAAAGCTTGAAGCCTACATTTTCCCATGAGGTTTCGTCCCCTACAGCTTCATTAATCAGCTTTTTATTTGTTTCGTACTCAACAAGCAGTTTTCTTCCAAGATCAGTCAGAAAAGTTCCCTGGTCTTTTCCCCCACGTACAGTAACTACCGCAGGCTCGCCAAGAGCATCATTCATTTTTTTAAGCATCATCCAGGCATGTTTATAGGAAATTCCAAGTTTCTGACAGGCTTTACGGAGGGAGCGTTCTTCGTCAATTGTTTTCAACAATTCGGCTCTGCCAGCCCCCATTACTGTCCTTCCATCTTCGGTAAACCAGAGCTTTGTTTTCGCTTTCACAGACCTCACCTTTTAGCGGAGTACATGAACAGAATTTGCCCTGAACCGGGCATAAACCCGGGCATCCGGAGAAATATCCATTTTTTCTGCCGATTTCCAGGTTATAAGGGCATTCAGGGTGATTCCGCAGTTCAACCTTTACCCGGGACAAGAGCTCCAGGTATCAAGACTTCCGTAACCCTGCCCTGCAAGAGTTTCTGATGCTGGATTGTGCGGAAGTTTTACTTAAAGCTATGTTTTCCGGTCTCAGGAAAGCAAATACCGTATCTCCTGCATCTACCTTGCCAGAACCATCAACTACTGTTTCTCCTGTTTCTATACACAAAATATATACCGAATTCTGGTAAACAAAAGCAAGATCATACTTTTCTGGAGGCAGGTTCGTTGCTTCTTTCCATCAAACAGATTTGAGTTTATATAGACATGTGGTCTTTGATATAACAGATATAAACTTTTTGAGTAAAATTTTTGCTTTTTCCTGTGAAAAGGAAAATAAAAGGTAAAAGGAGGGAGCTTGAAATTGTAATGGTACTTCCATGCAAGAAATCGATATTATAGGGAATAAATCAGCAATAAAAAAATCAGCAATAAAAAATGAAATTTAAAAAATCAGCAATAAAAAAATCAGCAATAAAAAAATCAGCAATAAAAAATGAAATTTAAAAAATCAATAAATCTGTTAATGAGCCAGGACCGAAAATTCGGAAATTACAGCGAATTAATGCAAGTTAACTTGAATTATTTGCAAAATAAAGTGCGCAAAGCATCTCGGAATAAATAAATAGTAGAATTAAAGTAAAATTTACTCATCCAAATTTAATAATATGAGAATATATAAAAACTAAGTACTCCTGAATAATTGTATTAATTTCGGAAAAATTTCTATAATCAGATACTACTCATACACATTATGATTCTTTTAAAGGTGTCCTTATGGATGGTTATAATATCTTTTTGGCTTTGCTTGCAGTCTATATAATCGGACTTGTGACTGTTGGCTGGTACTTCAATAAAAAACAGAAATCTATTACCGACTTCTGGCTTGCAGGACGAAAAGTAGGTCCCGGAGCACTTGGATTTTCAGCTGCAGCATCATGGCTTACAGCTGGAGGAATTCTTGCGGTTATCGGGTATTTCATACTGCAGGGAATGGGCTCCATATGGGCTTTTGTAGCTCCAAATATTGTCGCCCTCCTTGTCATCGCTGTACTTGTGGGCAAGATCAAAAACCTGCCTGCAATTACACAGCCTGAACTTCTGGAACAGCGTTATGGGAGCTCAGTCCGGTGGCCTGTTGCTCTGATCATTACCGTAGTGATGATTCTTTTTGCAGTAGCAGATGTTACAGGTCTCTCCCTCGTGCTTCAGGTATTTTACGGGCTTGATCCGCTCTATGCTGCGGCTATTGTTGCAATTGCAGTATCCCTTTACGTAACCCTCGGCGGCCTTTCGGCAGTAGTCTGGACAGATGTCATCCAGTTCTCGTTCCTCTCTCTTTTTACAATAGCAATGGCTTTTGCTGCAGTAGGGACAGTGGCAGATGGAGGTCTTAATACTCCTGCAATAAGCAGCTCTGAACTCTTCGGGAGCCTTCCCGATGTATGGTGGAACCCCTTGTCAATCGGCCTCCCCATGGTTCTGATCTTCTGCCTTGCCATTATTCCGGGATGGATTACAGAACAGGACCCCTGGCAGAAGGTATGGGCTGCAAGAGATGCAAAATCCGCCCGTACAGGGATGATCATAGGGTCTCTTATGATCACCATAGTTTTCTCGGCATGTGCTGTAATAGCAATAGCTCTCAGTTCCATATACCCGGAAATCCCGCAAATGGGCTTCCCTGCAGGCATGGCACAGGCAGAGCCTGCACTTCTTGCTTTTGTCAGTGAGCGTTTTGCTTCTGCTCCCCTGATTGTAGCTATAAGTGCAATAGGGCTTGCAGCAGCTTCCATGTCCTGCGCTGACACCTTTGCAACATCTGGAGCTTCCTGCATTTCAAGGGACATTTATCAAAGGTACATAAAGCCCGATGCTACAATGAAGGAGATGCTCATTGTAAACAGGGTGAGTGTGCTAATTATCGTACTTGCAGCAACAGCTGGCTCATTTATTATCCCCAACATTATAGATGCAATTCATATTGCTACCTTTATTGCAAGCGCTTCTTACTTCTTTCCTCTTATGGGAGGGCTCTACTGGAAAAGAGCGACAAAAGAAGGAGCTTTTGCAGGGATGGTAATCGGATTTATTGTCCAGGTAGCCCTTGTAGTTCTGGACCTTGTAAAAACCCCTCCCCTGGCTCCAAGCTACCTTGAGACCATCCATCCCGTTCTGATGAGCCACGGTGTTATTGTGGGAATGAGCCTGAGTGCAATTGCATTCTTTGGGGTTTCCCTGATGACAAAACCCTCAAGCAGGGTTAACCTTGCACCCTTTTTCGAAGAAGAAGCAGAAGAGCTTGCCCGCTATGAGACAGGTGAGATCAACGAAGCAGATCCATCGTACAGCGCATTCCTCAAAAACGTTAATGAGAAAGTTGCAGGGGAGCGTACTCACCTTCAGCTTAACCTCAGGACTTCAGGAACCCTCAGCTGGCACGAGCTTGTAGAAAAGCTGAAAAGCAGTTCTCCTGCATGGGTTACTCCTACGGGGCTTGACTCCGTATACAGGTTGACCCACGGAGACATGCTCGCCTGCGTGGCTGTTACCAGAGGAAGCGGAGAACAGGACATCTGGCTCAAAGCCGAACCAAAAATAGAAACCGTAGGAAGGCAGAGAAAAGAGCTTTTTACAGCCTATGAAGAGCTGAAGAAAGTGCTTGACCAGAAAGGAGTTAAACTGGATTTTTACTGACTTAAATTTGAATACTTAAGACCGGGGTTCCTTACAGAACCCTGCCTTAATTTCTTTTTTTGGAACTTAACATTTCAGGAATACAGAGCTTTTTCAATGACTTCTTTTCCAAGCCTTACATCTTCCAGAGAGAAGACTTCCAGATTGTAGACCCCTCTGTAACCTGAGAGCAGTTTGAGGACAGAGAAGTCAACACATCCTTTTCCCGGTGCCATATGTTCGTCCCCGTCGTACTTTTCTGTCCATTGCCCTCTATTATCGTGCAGATGAATGTGAATAACATGTTTCTGTAGAGTCTGAACAAAAACCCTTAGTTTTCCGGGATCGCCGCCGCAGGTAAGGTTTGCGTGCCCGATATCCAGGGTAGCCTTCAGATGGTCCGAGTTTACAAGTTCAATGGTCCCAGCGAGTTCTTCTGCTTCGCAACAAAAGTTTGAAGGGTCTGTTCCTTCTTTATTTTCAAGCCCGAGTATAACTCCATAGTTTTCAGCAAGAGAGGAAAGAGATTCCAGATTTTTGACCATTGAATCAAAGGACTTTTCCTTATCGAGCCCTATTTTGCCAGGGTGGATGACAACTATCCTGGAACCTATCCTGTTTGCAATTTCCATGGACTCTTCAAGAAGAGTAAACTCTCTTTTTCCCATGTTTGCAGTATCTACCTGCAGGGCTGTGGGATATCCAGGAGCTGCCGCTGAATAAGGAGCATGGACAGTCCCCGGAAAGCCGTATACTGACATTTCATCAAGAATATATTCAAGTTTTCTATTTTCAAGTACAGTACCGCTGTAAATTCCGAGTTTGGGGACGTAAAGTTCTATCGACCCCACATTTTCCTTCAGCTCCTGAAGGGAGCCGGCAAAAGACGAAGCTCCGAAAATCACGTACTAAGCAAGGAAACCAGATATAAAGTTCTTTTGCGATGCCCGGTTTACAGCCACAAAATAACAAACTGAATGAATAAATGAAGAAACTCAGGAAGAACATTTGAATGCCAGAAGAAAAAAGAGGAGGTCTGAACTTAACCCGTGTCAGAAGGCATTCAGTATATAAAGAAGCAGAAAAAATAGCCAACATATTTATATATAAGTAATTGTTACCGGCTTTTCTTTTTAAAAGAATTTATAAATAGATTAAATATAAATATATAGTAAGTACATGGAGAATATATTTTTACTGATGAAAAGAACAATAAAAAATAATTAAAAATATCTATAATCGTAAAAATATCCTTTTTATCCCAGAGAAAATAAAAGAACTTAATGAGCATTAGATTATATAAAATTTAGAAATATAAAAACCACATCAGTATAACGAATTATTATAAAAATAGTTAATATATTTTAAAAAATAAATAAAAAAATTCATTAGTAATAATCGGAATCTTTATATGATATTGAAAGAAGTAAAATTTATTCTTTTTTATATAAATATAATTTTGTTTGATTTACCCGGCTCAGTACATCATATAAAATTGATTGTATAAAATATAAACCTATAATAATATTTTAAAAGCGTTCCTATTTCGAAAGGTTTATGAATGATCCTCTCTAATCCAAAAATTAACGTGCGTCATAATCATATTTCTTTGTAATGATATGGCAGACGCTTTTAAAAAAATGTACAGCGTTTTTTGGAATCCAGTTTATTACATGTAATAACATAAAGGAGGAAAATGAATGGAACCACTCATAGGCATGGGAGTGCTTGCACTTATTGGAGTGGCTGCGACCATTGCAGGTGCTTCAGAGGACCTGGAATCTGACATAGGTTCGCAGAGCAACCCTAACTCTCAGGTGCAGTTAGCTCCCCAAATGATGTTTCCCCACAGAATATTTAACAAAGCGATATCTGGAGAACCACCATCCAACGCATTAATGTGTTCGATAGGTGCAGCCATTGCGACAGTATTAATAAGTGAATTTACAGTATCCCCACTTTTTGCACTGGTATTTGGTTCCGTTATTGCAGCATCCGTACACGCTACTTTTGCGGTAACTGCTACAATGGGCAGATGTGCCAGTCAGAGTCGGTTCAAGCAGCCGATTTATCTGGATATGATAAGAAGTCATACCCCGGCAATTATGGGATATGCGTTCATAACAACCTTTTGTGTTCTAATAGTATCGTACTTGATGACCGTTGTACTCGGGCACCCCTTCCCGCTGACTATGCTGGCTTTTATCTGGGGTATTACAATAGGTGCAATAGGATCATCAACAGGCGACGTCCACTACGGTGCAGAGCGCGAATTCCAGCAGTTTGAATTTGGTTCCGGGCTGAACGCTTCAAACTCAGGTAACATTGTAAGATATGCCGAATCCGGCCTCAGGAATGGGTTCGACAACTCCTGGTTCTGCTCAAAGTTCGGCGGACCTACCACAGGAATTGCTTTTGGTATGACCGTATTCCTTGGAAGCTGGATAACCACTATTTTTGATCCTGCACAAGGTCTGTCCATGGGATGGCTTTCTGTAATTGCAGGTGTTATTATCGTCCTTATTTTAATTATCTGGAACTGGAAAATCGAAGTACAGGCCCGCAAAGCATATGGACCTTACAAAGAAGACAAGGCTGAGGAGGCTTCCGCATGATTGACGCTATCTTAGGAAATATCATCTGGATGGTCTTCATTATTATCGGCGGCGTTCTGATTTCCTGGGGTGTTCACTTCGTGCCCGTAGGTGGAGCACCTGCAGCTATGGCTCAGGCAACAGGTGTCGGTACCGGTACAGTGCAGCTGGCAACAGGCGCAGGTCTGACAGGGCTTGTCAGTGCCGGGTTTATGATGAACGTGACAGATAATTTCCCTCTTATTGTTGCCTCAGGCGCAGTGGGAGCAATGATCATGATCGCTGTGACCATGATCGTAGGTACCTGGATCTATGTTTACGGTGTAGGCTGTGTGCCTTCTTCCGCAAAAGTAAAGGTTGACCCAATAACAAAATACAGACAGGACCTTTACGTATCCCAGGGTACTGAAGGGCACGGAATTCCGACTGTCAGCTTTGTGAGCGGAGTTATCGGTGCTGCTCTTGGTGGAATTGGTGGATCTCTTATTTACTATTCACTTATTGAAGTGGGTGTAAGTGTAGGACTTGAGCGCGTTGGAGTTACTTCTGCAGTAACAGGAAACTCGCTTGTAGCAGTTGCAGCAATATTTGCAATAGGCATTTTCCTGGTAAACGCCGTAATTCCGTCCTATAACATAGGAGGTACAATTGAAGGGTTCCACGACCCGAAATTCAAGAAATGGCCGAAGGCGGTTATTTCCTCCGTCGTGGCATCAATACTGTGTGCTATCGTGGCAGTAATTGCAATAGCACAGCTAGGAGGTATCTAAAATGTCTGCAGGTGGAGCAGGAGGAGAAGCTAAAGGTGCATACCCTCAACAGACACTAATGGCCCTGGGTATAGTCGGCGGTCTTGTCGGAATTTACCTTGGTCACTTCATGCCTCCGGCGTATTCCTTCTTCGGAGGAATTGGAGCAATCTGTGCAACAGTCTGGGGTGCTGATGCTGTCAGGCGTGTTGCAAGCTATGGACTTGGTACCGGTGTCCCATCAATTGGTATGCTGGCTCTAGGTATGGGTATTCTTGCAGCTCTCTTCGGACTTGCCCTGGGAGGCATTGCGGGACCCATATTAGCCGTCGTTGTAGCAGCAATTATTGGTGGCGTTATTGGCGCTCTTGCAAACAAAGTAATCGGAATGGGTATCCCAATAATGGAACAGGCAATGATAGAGATTTCATGCGCAGGCACCCTTGTAATTCTCGGTCTGAGTGTCGTCATTGCAGGATCCTTTGATTATGCTGCAATCATAGAAAATGTGATCGCAAACGGATACATTGCACTGATCTTTATAATAGGCGGTATGGGAATCCTTCACCCCTTCAACGCATGCCTTGGCCCAGATGAGTCACAGGACAGAACACTGATTCTTGCTGTTGAAAAAGCAGCTATTGCATTAATAATTACAGGCTTTGCATCATCACTCCATGAAGGACTAATGACTGCTGGCATAAACATACTCGTAGGACTTGTCATCTGGTATGTTGCTTTCAGCAAGTATTATGCACTCATTAAGAGAGATGCATATGCAGTGGTTGGAACCGGTCTGCTGCCGAGTGCGGAGGAATTGCAATGAGCATTGTTCGCATAGCTCCCGAGATAAATTTAGTCATGGACACAGAGTCGGGAACCGTAACTCAGGAAAGGAAAGACTCGATTCAGTACTCCATGGAGCCTGTCTTTGAAAGGGTGGACAAACTGGATGCGATTGCAGACGATCTGGTGAATTCCCTTTCACCCAGCAAACCGCTCCTTAATACATGGCCAGGACGTGAGAACACCTCCTACATAGCAGGAATTTACTCAAACTCCTTCTACGGGATTATTGTAGGTCTTGCTTTCAGCGGACTGCTGGCCCTAATCATATACATAACAAGACTGATGGGAGGGGTGGTGTAAAATGGCAGATAAAAGAGAACCAGCCCCAGGATGGCCTATCCTGAAAGGAGAATACGAAGTAGGCGATGTAAAGAACTCTGTACTGGTAATTACCTGCGGCTCACACCTTCCGGGGAAGCCGATTCTTGATGCAGGTGCAGCCTGTACCGGGTCATGTAAGACAGAAAACCTTGGTATTGAAAAGGTCGTCGCCCATATCATCTCAAACCCGAACATCAGATACCTGCTTGTAACCGGCTCTGAAGTTAAGGGGCACATTACCGGACAGTCCATGATGAGCCTCCACGCAAACGGTGTAAAAGAAAACAGGATTGCAGGAGCATTGGGTGCAATTCCGTATGTGGAAAACCTTAATGCAGCCGCAGTTGCCCGTTTCCAGGAACAGGTTCAGGTCGTCAATCTGCTCGATACTGAAGATATGGGGGCTATCACCTCCAAGGTGAGAGAACTGGCCTCAAAAGACCCTGGTGCCTTTGATGCGGACCCACTGGTTGTAGAAATCAGCGAAGAGGGTGAAGAAGAAGAGGAAGGTGGCGTTGTAAGGCCGGTTTCCGGAGAGATCGCTGTTCTCCGTAGCAGGTTGAAAGCAATTGAAGCCCGCATGATGGATATAGGAAACTTGAACAAGTTCCACTCAGGAGTTCACGCAGGAAAAGTCGAAGGCGCCATGATTGGGTTGACAATAACCATATCCCTGCTTGGGTTATTACTGCTAGGGAGGTAATGAAGATGGCAGAAGAACACGAAAAAGGCGTCCCAATGGTGCTTGCCCCTCAGATGGGTGCAATTGATGCGACTGTTGAGAGCATACGATATAGAGCACAGTTGATTGCAAGAAACCAGAAGCTTGACTCCGGAGTCGCAGCCACCGGAATAATCGGCTTTGCAGCAGGTTTTCTCTTTTCACTGCTGATGGTCATCGTACTCCCAGTAGCTGTCGGCCTATAAGCATGAGAGGTGAATAATATGGATGGAAAAGCACCAGCAGCGTTTGTAGAGCCAGGCGAGTTTAATGAAGTAATGAAAAGGCTCGATCAGATTGATGAAAAGGTAGAGTTCGTCAACAGTGAAGTTGCACAGAGAATAGGAAAGAAGGTAGGAAGAGATATCGGAATTCTGTACGGCGGAGTAATCGGCCTGCTGCTCTTCCTGATCTATGTCCAGATATCATCAATGTTCATGTAAATGAGGGATCAAAATGTTCAAGTTTGACAAGAAACAGGAAGTTTTCGAACTCGGTGGAGTTAAGTTCGGTGGACAGCCGGGTGAAAACCCAACCGTGTTAGTCAGTACCATGTTCTATGCAAGGCACAAGATTGTAACTGATGAGGACAAGGGTATCTTCGACAGGGCAGCTGCAGAAACCCTATGGAACACCCAGGTATCACTGAGCGATGCCACAGGGCTCCCCTATGTAAATCAGATTGTAGGAGAAACCCCTGAATCGATCAAACGCTATATTGAGTGGTTCGTTGGGATAGATGATAGAACACCTTTCCTGATAGACTCCTCAGCCGGAAACGTGCGTGCAGCCGCAGCTCAGTACTGTACCGAAATAGGTGTTGCAGACAGGGCAATCCACAACTCGATCAACGCAAGTATTGAACAGTCTGAAATCGATGTCCTCACAGAAAGTGATGTGTCAGCTGCAATCGTTCTTGCATTCAATGCAACTGACCCGACCGTAAAAGGAAAAATAGATATCCTTGAAGTCGGAGGTTCCGGACAGACCAAAGGTATGCTCCAGGTCGCCAAGGAATGCGGAATAAAGTATCCCATTATCGACGTTGCAGCCATGCCTCTCGGTGCAGGCTCAGGCGCAACAATCCGCTCGGTACCCACACTCAAAGGAAAATTCGGGCTGCCAATCGGCGGTGGATACCACAACATGGCTTCTGCATGGGACTGGCTCCGCAAATTCAAGAAAACTCAGCCTGACCCCAAGGCAATCTACATGCCTACAGACATTGGTACCAACCTGGTAGCCCAGATTGCAGGTTCTGACTATCTGCTTTACGGTCCGATCGAGAACGTCAACCAGATTTTCCCGGCTGTTGCAATGGTCGACATTATGCTCGGTGAAACTGCAAAGGAACTTGGCGTCGAGATCGCAGATCTGGAAAACCACCCTGTTACCAAACTGACATAAGTTCAAAACAGATTACAAGGACTACAGAGTCCGGAAGCAAAGAGAAATTTCTCTTTGTTTTTTCTTTTTTTGCGCCTTAAGTTCATAATCTTACTTTAAACCGCTTTTAACCGGATTCTAAATCAGCCATATCATTACCTTAACCTTTGAGAAATATCATTATCTTAACCTTTGGAGACTTCCATTAGTTTTTCCTTCAAACTACCTTTAAGAATTAAAAAATACATGAGCAAAACTTGAAAACGACAGAAAAAAGTTAATAACGGTTAGTCCACTTAAAAATATATTTTATAGATTTAAAATGTTTTGTAGATTTAGCGAAGGAAAGTACCTGGCTGACGAGGAAGTATTAATGAGCCTGCCAGGTACTGATGAATCCACTCCCAACTCGCTCAATGGGGAAACCTCTACCCTGAATCAGATAAAGATATGCAAAAACCTGAGCGAGTATTTATACAGAACCCCCACTCGATCAGGAGTTATACAAATCCATTCAGGCTCACTGTTTGTCCGGGATTAATCACGTCTTCCGCTAAAGGACAACAAAGACAGGACAAATTGAGAGCCAGTCACTAATCTGAGGTTCAGGGTATTTGAGCCCCATTAACTCTTGTAATTTATTTGAGTACATGTTGTACACTGTCTTACATATATAAATAGAGAATTGTGAACCGATATTATCTGTTCTGGTGAAGTTGCCACCTACCCGGTGAAGCAGGTAGCAAAGGAGTTTAATCAGACACAGGAGATAGATCAAGCAAGAAAAATCACTGATAAGAGAAAATCAATAAGATTTTAAAACAGGGAATATTATATGAAACTGCGAATTAATCTTCTCTCCGGAGAATAATATAAATTGACAAAAATTCTCAAAAAATGGTACTAAACAGAAAGATTTAATATTCGGTAGCACTTACCAATATATAAACTAATAATGAATATTTTTGAATAGTAAGCCTGTATTAAATTTAAGAAAATAACTTTCTAAATCAGTAACTTGAAAAAGTGAAAATGTTATCAATATCAGGGGTACATATCATGGATCATAGCATAGAAAGTCACAAAATCAGAAAATCCTGGGTGAAAATATGCTGATCAGGAAAAATATATCCCTGGATGATAAATACCTTAAAAAATTACAGCCTTTTCTGGATGCAAACGATGGAAATCTTAGCGCTGCAGTAAGGGACACGATTGAAATCGCGGATACTGCACTTACAAATCATAGAAGCATTGACGAAGCAATCAGATTTTTGAGAGAAAACCCTGCAAAAGAAGAATTGAGTGATACAATTAAAAGCGGGGAAAATATAATCATAAATAAAACAATTCTTGAGTGGCTTTTCAGGTACACGAAAGGAAGGCTCACGGATGAAGAACTGGTTAATGAGCTTATCAATCCTTTTGAGATCAGCAATATGAAAGATCTTGAGGATTACCTGAACCGGATCTTCAAAAATAACCAGTGGACAATAAGAACTTCAATTAAGTGCGAAGACATACAGAACCCTGAATCTGCCCTTATACTTCTCTCCAATGCTACCATAAATAGCAGGGAATTTTTCGCCCAGCTTATAGCCGATTTTCTGGCAAGATGGAAACAGCTTGACGTTGATCATATTTTCAGGCGGGCGAATTCGACCCAGATTTCTTTCAAAAAGAACCTTTCCGTTTCTCTCAATGAAACAATGCCTGGAATTCGAAAGCACTTTGGTTATCTTGACATAATATGCAAAGAACTTGACGATAATACAGAATTCTGGACGCAGCTGATGCACACATACAATGTTGAGAGATACAATCTTGTGACCCTGCACAGAAATCAGTTCGAAACCTTTGCGGCTGGAGAAGTCCCTAACCCGACAAAAATTCTGGAACGCCTGTGCAAACAGTCAGTAAATGAGATGTCTCTTCCAGATTTGCTGGTATACTTCAAGAAGATGTACCTGGCAACCCAGCTGGTAAAGAATATAGAACTCTGCCTTGAGCCAGGTAAAGAATCAGTAACTATTTTCCATGATTTTAAAAATGAAAAAGTTATCCACAGCCTTGTGGAATATTTTTCGAATATATTCAGAGAAAACGGCACACCTTTTGTAACCTCTTCATATTCGAGTATGATCGTATTCAGGTTCTATGAGGAACATGAACATGAGAACAGCTCCGGAATATATGGAATGGAAGAGTTTACGGAGCCAGATTTTATTTCGGGGGAATAATACTGTCCACAGGATTTCTAAAAATTATCCAGTTAAAAAATAAGAAAAATAAAAAATAAGGCTATTTTCACGCATTTAACCTTTTGCAACCCCAAGCGGGATAACTCTTGCTACCTTGCGGGCAATACCAAGTTCATGCACGACATTTACCACTTCACTGCTGGACTTATACACACCGGGAGCTTCTTCAGCAATCACGGAGGGATGAGTTGCCCTTACAGTGATTCCATGAGCTTCAAGGTCCTCTTTTATGCTCTGCCCGTGGAATTCCTTCTTTGCATGCGCCCTGCTCATAACTCTCCCGGCTCCGTGGCAGGCACTACCGAAAGAAACGTCCATAGATTCCGTTGAACCGCAGAGTATGAATGAAGGAGTCCCCATGCTGCCGGGGATTAAAACGGGCTGCCCCACATCCCTGTATGCGGAAGGAACTTCCGGATGCCCTGCGGGAAAGGCTCTTGTTGCCCCTTTTCTGTGCACGTAAACCTCTTTTTTCCTGCCTTCAATGCTGTGTTCTTCCAATTTTGCCACATTATGGGCAACATCATACAGGAGGCTCATTTCCATGTCATCGGCATCCCTGCCAAAGACTTTTTCAAAAGATTCCCTCGTCCAGTGGGTAATCATCTGCCTGTTTGCCCATGCATAATTTGCAGCACAGAGCATGGCTTTGAAATAATTCTGTGCCTCTTTTGACTGAGCCGGAGCACAAGCAAGCTGTTTGTCAGGAATCTCAATTCCATATCTCTTCACAGCCTGGGAGAGTTCTTTCAGGTGGTCGGTACATATCTGGTGCCCTGCCCCCCTTGACCCGCAGTGAACCATAACCGTGACCTGGCCTTCTTCAAGCCCGAAGGCTGAAGCCACTTCCGGGTCATAGATCTCATCTACATACTGTACTTCGAGGAAATGGTTGCCGCTCCCGAGGGTCCCTAACTGGGGTTTTCCACGGTTTCTCGCCTTTGAACTCACATGAGAAGTATCTGCTCCTTCAAGGAAACCATTCCCCTCACAATGTTCAACATCGGCTTCCACCCCATAACCAGCGTCTACCGCCCATTTTGCACCTTCAAGAAATGCGCTGTCCAGCTCTTTATCAGAAGCCTTGAAACGGCTTTTTGAACCCACACCTGAAGGCACATTACTAAACAGCTCATCCGTCAGCCTCTTTATATGAGGGACGACATCTTCCTTTTGAAGGTTTGTGCGGATAAGCCGTACACCGCAGTTAATATCAAAACCCACTCCTCCCGGACTGATAACTCCTTCTTCGACGTCAAAGGCTGCAACGCCCCCTATAGCAAATCCATATCCCAGGTGGGCATCAGGCATTGCCATGGAATATTTCTGTATTCCCGGAAGTGTTGCCACGTTTGCGATCTGGTCAATTGTACCTGGTTCAATGCCTTCAAGCAATTTTTCAGATACAAAAAGGCGTCCTGGAACTCTCATATTAGGAATGTGCCCTTTTGGAATTTCCCAGTTATTATCGGAAAGTTTCCGGACCAGGCTTCTGACATCCCTCCTATCAACTTCAGCACCCGATTCTTCTATATCTTTATTTTCACTCTCAACCATAATTTATACTCCCTGCTCCATTGCAAATATAATTTTGAGTAAAATACTGATATCAATATAATTCAAAAATTATTCTACTTTATGTTTCCCTGATGTCCTGTAAACTATAAAAAAATACAATAAAATACTGTTTGAGACTGTAAAAAGATTAAGCACTACAGTCTGCACAACCAGTACATAAAAGCGATGTATAAATTCCTCAGAAACTTAAATCTCAAATATCCATGAGATATTTAAGTCTCAAATATTCATATCCTTAAATGTCAACAACAACCTGAGCTTTCCATCCTCCGGCAGTTTTCTCAAGTTCCAGCTGGTTATATGTGACAGCTTTAATTTCAGTTTCAAAGGGATGGCTTTCAGGATAATATTTCTCACCTGATGCCAGAGCTTTTATCGAGTATTCTCCTTCTTCTTCCCTGATTTCTTCTACCTGGAACTTCCAGAATACAACCTCATCGACCTCAAAGAGGTATAAAAGCTCGGAAAGCCAGTCAACAAGCAGAGACTCCAGATCAGGTGATGTAAGAAGAACTTCTCTTTCCGTCTCTCCGGAAACTTTTTCGGTATCGATTATAACATTAAACATGGCTAGAGCTGCGTTTTCAAATACCTCTTCCACGGTCTCCCCATAGGCCAGGAACTTGATATCAGCGGTATGTTCCAGGTACTCATACTTCTTTCCTTGAGACGGCATAGTCCAGTATTGGGTTTTGTCTTACATTAACCTATCCGCTTTATAAACCTGTTTTAAGACGTCAAAAGATCTAAAAGAGCTCTTTCCGGCTGAATATCCGGAACGGTTCCGGATTCAGGTCAAGAAATACTGAAGGACGTCAGTCCAGCCTGTTCCATATATAGAGAATTCTCTGAACTGCAGTAATATGGCTGGTCACAGCAATCAGGATGACAGCCCAGCCCAGGATAGAAAAACCTGCTATTGAAGCAGAGTAAACAGAGTTGGCAAAAGCGGCAATAATTATTACTACAAGACGATCAGCTCTGCCCATAATTCCGCCGTAATATCTTCCGAGGTTGAGCGCCTGGGCCTGAGTCCCGAGGTAGCTGGTAAGAAGCACGCCCACAATTGCCGTGACTCCTATCTGCCAGGATACATAGCCTGCGAAAAAAATGCTGCAGATGATAAAAATATCCGAGTAGCGGTCAATTACGTGGTCCAGAAAATCGCCTCTCGGTGTTGCTCTATTGGATTTGCGTGCGATTACCCCGTCAAGGGCGTCGAAAAGGGAATTGAATATTACCAGGATGCCTGCGAGCAGGATAAGCTCCTTATATTCAGGAGAAAAGTAAAAACTGAGTCCGGCAAAGAAGGCACAGATAAGGGAAACTATGGAAACCGTATCAGGTGAGACCTCGTATTTTATAAAGAAATCTGCAAGAGGATCAATAACTCTCGTAGCAACAGGTCTCAGGGCATTAAATGTCATGGTACTCTGGAATCTTTCTTTTTATTTTTGTTATTAAAGACAGGCCTGAAAGAATATGGCAGCATATCCTGCTTCTTATACCGAACAAAACCTATTATTTATATTATTTCTTTGATTACCTGTCTTTTGATATTTATACTTAAGGCTTTATTCTTTGAGTATGAGTTTACTCCAGGATAATAATTAATTATCTCATTTTTACTTCTATTTCACTTTTGTACTGCAAGGTCGTACAGGTATTTCACTCTGCAGGAGTGCTCAAGCTGTGTGGTCACAATATAAGCTTCACCTAACGTTCTCCCTGTGGCAAAGGTACCGTGGCTGAATACTACAGCTCCCCTGTGCCCGGAAAGCGAATCTGCAAGGTTTTTCGCAAGCTCTGAGCTTCCGATTCCTCCTCCCACAACCGGAATATCTCCAAGGAAATACTGGCCCTCACTGTCTACGGGAACAATTACATTGCCAGGACCGGCAAGCAGGGATTCAACCACCGAATAAGGGCAGTGTGCATGAATTATTGCAAGGACAGAAGTCCTCCTGTAGATCTCCCTGTGTACCACGGCTTCGGAAGACGCAATCATGTCCAGGGACGAGGTATCCCGGATGCCAACCTCAACAATATTATCACCGGTGATCTCGTCAAGTGCGGTCCCGCTCCGGGTAATGACTATTCTGTCCCCTGCCCTGACGCTGATATTTCCAAAATTTGATTCCACAAGCCCATGTTCAACCAGCTTGCGCCCGTATTTTGCCATTTCCTGCCACATCTTAAGCGAGATATAGAGAAAGAGTGCCATAAGGCTTGTGCACTGCCAGAACGGAGGGATACCAGAAAAAGGATTAAGAGACTTCAGAATTTAAAATTTTAGAAACTTAGACGGAAAAGATTCTGCCATAAAGTTTATCTGTGAGTATTGTATTTAGATAAGTCTGCAATCAGCTTCATTGCGCCTCGTTGGCTCAGCCCGGTAGAGCGAGTGACTTGTAATCACTAGGTCGCGTGTTCGAATCACGCACGAGGCTTCGTACTTTCTTTTTATATATCTTGTTCAAAGCCCACTTTCGGAGGATTTCTTCTGGATGTGAGCAATATAAATTTTCAGGATCTTCCGAAGTCATTAAAAAAACGCACTGTTTTCTGGCATCAACAAAAAATTTATTTTACTCTCAGCAGAGAGTCAATTTCATCATATAACGCCCTCAACGCTATGCTGAGCCTGCGGACTTCAACCTGCCACACTCTTTTACTGATCTGCTGGTCTCCTCCGGCTTTGACAGCTGCTATCCAGGCATATTTCCGGGCTAATTTTGAATTGCGTAAGGGAGAGTTGAAAACCTGTCCTGTTTTCTGGTTGCTGTATTTTTCATTAATAAGGAACTCGTAGAGCTCCTGAACTCTTTCAAATAATGTTTGTTCACTTTCAGAACCTGAAGCCCCAAAGAGCGCCAGATTCCAGAGACGGAATTTAACTTCATTGGTTTCAGTAACAAGCTTTTTGGACTCTGCTATATCCAGCATTTCCCTGAATTCAAGAAAAATATCCGTATTCCCGGACGAAGAGGGAAAGGTCTTTCCAAGTGAAATCATAACATGAATGCATTCGTGAAAAAGAATCCTGGCTACAAGAAACTCTATTCTCTCCTGAATATTCCAGAACCTTCTTACAAGGGATTCATCCCAGAGCTGATACGGGTTAACCAGAATAAAAGACCTGTAAACTATCTTCTTTTCCTTCCCTGAAAACGAACGTTTAGGGTAAAGGGCAACCCCCTGCATTTTCCCAAAAAACTGGACCCTGACTGCCAGATCCCAGCAGAACTCCCATTCTCCATCTTTTGCACACTTCACCCTGCAGTATTCACCATCAAAATGAACATTTTCAAGCAGGTGGTACATGTCCTTGCTGTGTGCTTTGATAATTGATTTCACTCCGGTTTCCCGGCAGATGCTGAGATCAAGGCAAGGGATGTACTGCACCGAAGTGAAAGAGAAGCAGGGCGAAGACAGATTAAGGTCATAAAAGCCCTGAAAAAAGTAACCTGAATTGTCCTGGGAGATATTTTCGTTTTGTTCAAGTGGTCGGGTTTTTTTTTTCATGCCATCTTCCCTCCAACGTACCCTATAAGATATTATCACTGAGGATATATAAAAATTGATCAACAGGAAATATAAAATGAAAAAATAGGAGTGGAACAAAGCAATCGTATCATGCCGAAAGGAAGCAGCCTGATCAAACCTTTTCACCATTACTTCCGCAAACCGGGCAGTTGTTCAGTTTTGCGAGTGAAATTTCACTGAAACTCCCTGAAAGCCCGTTCCAGAATAAAAGTCTGCCCTCCAGAAGTTTTCCTTTTCCTGTCAGAAACTTGACTGCTTCACTTACCTGAATTGAACCTATAATACCCGGAGTGGCTCCGAGAATCGGGAAAACTTCTTTTTTCGGGATTCGTGGAAAAATACAGTAAAAACAGGGGGTTTTTCCTGGAATAATTGTTGTGACCTGCCCGTCATAACCCGTAACTGCCCCGTGAATTAAAGGAATGCTCCGTTTAATCGAAAACCTGTTAAGAATATGCCTTGTTTCCATATTATCCAGGGCATCAATTATAATATCACATTCAGGGACAAGATAATCAATATTTGACTCGGTAAGCATCTCTTTAATTATCTCAACTTCAATTAAAGGGTTCATTAAAAGAAGCTTCTCCTTTGCAGATTCAACCTTTGCTCTCCCAACGTCTTTTTCATAATGCAGGAACTGCCTGTTCAGGTTGGTAGAGTCTACAGTGTCAAAATCCGCAAGGATTATTTTTCCTATCCCTGCAATTGCAAGGTAAGTAGATACAGGAGACCCAAGTCCCCCGGCACCGGCAACAAATACCTTTGCAGCTTTTAATTTCTCCTGCCCTTCCTCTCCAAAAAGAAGAATCTGCCGGCTGTACTTTTCTCTTTCCATCTTATCCATGTGAATTCCTTCCAGAATATTAATTTCAGGAATTATGATGAGATTAATTTATATTGACTGCTTGAAAACTGGTTTTAATAACGGCAAAATATGGGGAATCAAATGAACTGTTAAGTTGAATAGTGACCTATTTTGCATAATCTGTTCACTTTTCTCAGCTGTTTACTTTCTCAGCTGTTTACTTTCTCAGCTGTTTACTTTCTCAGCTGTTTACTTTCTCAGCTGTTTACTTTCTCAGCTGTTTACTTTTCTCAGTAGATTGATTTCTTTATGCATAACATCTTCGGAGAGCAGAAAAAAGAACAGAAAGCCTGATGTTGAAACACATCATAAGAAAACGTGAAGCCTGCATTTAATAAAAATTTGCCCAAAATCCGGGGAATGTCTGAAACCCTGAGATGTCTGAAACAGCATCAGAACGAATATAAAAAAAGTACAGGAGAATGTATATCAATAAGAAAGGGCATAACCGGAAAATGGAAAATTTAAAGGCCTGAAAGGCAAAATTTTTTTTTGGAAAAATTAATTAAGGCAAGACCCATAAAAATGGTTACATCATTTTTGGCAATACTGGAACCGGATACAGCTGCTCATTTTTATCAGCACCATCTGAGAGCTTACGGATTAGTTGCGAAAGTACGAATGAGACACGGTAAAATAAAAAATAAGGATTTTGGAATTTATGAAAATTCTGGAGTTAAAAAATACTATCCTGAACATAAAGCAGGAATTTTCTGCTTATTTTAAAGAAAGAGATGCCGAAATCAACGGTTCTCTTCTGGCACTACTCTCGGGAGAACATATACTTTTGCTTGGACCCCCAGGAACGGCAAAAACTTTGCTTGCAAGCAAAATTTGCGAAACCATAGAGGGAGGAAATTTTTTTCATTATCTTCTTACCCGTTTTTCCACTCCTGAAGAGGTTTTTGGCCCTCTTTCCTTAAAAGCGCTTGAGAGGGACGAATTCAGCCGGAGGGTGGAAGGTTACCTGCCAACTGCACACATAGCCCTTCTTGATGAAATTTTCAAAGCTAACAGCTCCATACTGAACAGCCTTTTAACAGTTTTGAATGAGAGAAAATACCATAACGGCAAGGAAGTCATGGATGTGCCTCTCTTTTCAGTCTTTGGGGCTTCGAATGAACTGCCAGAAGAAGATGAAAGCCTTGAAGCACTTTACGACAGGTTCCTTTTCAGGTATAGTGTAGACTATATCCAGCACGAAGAGAACCTTGAAGCCCTCATTTTCGAAAACGCAGAAGATTTCCTCCCCTCAACAAAACTCTCAGTTGAAAACATAAAGGAAATCCAGAAGAAAGCAAAGGAAATGCCTGTAGACCCTGAAGTCCGGACAATTATTAGAGGGTTGAGAAGGGAGCTTAAAAACTCGAATATCTTCGTCTCTGACAGGCGCTGGAAGAAAATTATAAACGTGCTAAGGGTTGCTTCGGCTGTAAACGGGCATACAAGCGTGGACCGGATGACTGTTGTCCTGCTGCAGCATATGCTCTGGGACCTTCCGGAACAGAAAGAGACCATCAGGAAACTCATTCTGGACAGGGTTATTTCTGGAGGAACTGACACAGGAAAGTTAAAACAGAATGTTCTTGACCTTAGAAATTCCGTTTATAGTTGCCTGCAGCAGGAACTTCCTGATCTGGTATCCTGCAATAAATGCTTTGAAGAAGAGAAAAAGCCTGCAGGTGGCCTGAAGAGTTCCAGGTTTGCGGGGATGACAGCCCCAAAAAAACTTACATTCAATAATGCTCTCGATCTCTTAAAACACCATACTGAGTTTCCGTCCCATACCTATAGTCTGGGTCTTGATTATGGCAATACTAACGGTTCGCTTACCTTCGAAGCCGTAGCAGAGCAGTTCCGCCGCAGATACGGGTTTGAATTCAAGCTGAGCCTGGACTATGGGGACAAAAAACTTTACGAAAAAGAGTATGAACACCTTGAGGAAAGGTTGAATTACTTCAGGAAACATGTGCAGGAAGAAGAAAAAGCTCTAGAAGAGACCCTCAGGGAAAATATCTGGATTTCCGGACAGGACAGCAAAGAAATTCTTGTAAAATACCATTCCAAAAATACGGATATTTATGAGATAGCGGGTCATCTGAATGAAATCAGGGCCCTTCTGGAAAAACCGAAGATATTCGACGTGGAAATCGAAGAAATAAAAGTTGCCTGAATGGAAAACTCCTGAAAAAGGAAACAAAGAATATGCAGGGCCTGAAAAGCTTCAGAAAACACTTTGAAAATCCTTCCGGATCAGATAAGGCGGTTTTTGACAGAGACTTTAATCCCGGTACTATACTGAACACAGAGCTGAGGGAATTTCTGGCAACTCCCCGAAAAGTGCCCTACAGGCTCAGGGAAGAGATTGCAGAGGTCCTCATTCACGAGCTTCTTTCCGGAAAAGACTACGAGATAAAGGACGAAAAACTCTTTATGGGGAAATTCGGAGTTTTTTATCCACTATTTCTTGGCATGAGGAATCAGCAGGTATGGGAAGAAATAAAAATCCTCGCCGGAGAAAACCGTATGGCAGGGATTTTTATTCTGAGAACCCTGCTTGAAGAAATTTTTACTCTCCTTGGAGATTATGAAAAATTAGAAAAAGATCTTTTGAGAAAACCCCAGAAAGGGCTGGAAAAAGCTCTGAAAACCCTGAAAGAGCTGATTAATGAAACTCAGGCCCTTTGGGAAAGAAACAGGCTGGAAAAGGTAGAGAGCCCGGGAAATTATGAGTGGGAAAAGAATTTGAAAGAATCCCCGGAAGAGAAAAGTGAAGAAGAGAACAAACAGAATATCCAGGAAAGTTTTCTTAATACATCCGAAGACCAGGCAGAGACATATAAAGAAGAGGAACCGGAAGCATCGGAAAGGCTTGCCTTAATGACCAGAGAATTCATGTTCAGTGAAAAAGCTGGCGAGGCTGTAGACACGGTCGTGGAGGAAAAAATAATTGTAAAGCTTGAGGAGCTTATGCCCCTCCTTGAAGACCACCTCGAAATGCTTGAGATCCTGTCCATGCTTTTTCCCGGGAGGGCATGGGACTATTCCTTACAGGCCCTTCACAGGGAATATTTCGAAAATCTCGAGAAATATGCATCTCTTTTCAGAAAAAGCTCTGACCTGCATAAGATCCTTGAACAGGTGGGCAGAATCGAGCTTGAGTATGGGTCAAAAAAACTAAGATTGTCGCCCCACAGCAAAACTGAGGTTCATTCCATCAACCTGTCAGGTGATATCCAGACCCTGCTTCCGATAGAAACCGTAAAGCTCAAAAACCCCGTGCTGAAGCGCAAGTTCTATGCTGACATGATTGAAGAAAAACTCCTCACATACCAGTTAAGAGGAGAAAACTGGAACTCGGATTTTGCAGGAAAAAAAAGGAAGGGACCTGTTGTAGCCCTTGTGGATACTTCCGCTTCCATGAGAGGAGCCCCTGAACTTCTTGCAAAAGCCGTGGTCCTGGCAATAGCAAGAAAGATGTTAAGAGAAAGCAGGGATGTCAAAGTAATTCTGTTTTCATCAAAATGGCAGACAGTTGAGATCGAACTTACGGACAAAAAACGTATGGGGAAAGAGTTTCTTGAATTTCTCAAGTATACGTTTGGCGGGGGGACGGACTTCAATACCGCACTCCGGCAGGGGCTAAAGACAATAAAAAAAGAGAAAGCATTTCAGGGGGCAGACCTTCTTTTTCTTACGGACGGGAGTTCGGAACTGTCAGAGAGGCCTCTTATCCGGGAGTGGAATGAAATAAAAATAGAAAAAAAAGCACGCATTTTTTCCCTGATAATAGGGAATTACGATGCAGGCGGTCTGGACCAGGTATCAGATCAGACTTATATCATAAACGACTCCGGGAACTGGCAGGTAGAACAAAGCCCTTCAAGGCTTATAAAAGCGGTCAGCCGACCTGCAAGAATGTTCTGACATGCAGATAAAAGGATGCCTTAACTGGAAGGAAAAATTGAGAAAATAGAGTTCCCGCACCCGCAGATTTTATGATCTCAGGGCTTAATGTGAACTACCACTAAGCTAAAGACTTAGTGGCTTCCTGAGTCATCCTTCCAACCAATGTTGACAAGTCGTGCAGGCTCTACCCCGCGTTCCGCAGGTGAAATAGATATGAGCGTGATATACTTGAGATGCATATAGCTACCGTCTTTCCACGGCTTAATCCCGATCCCTTCAGGATGATTCTTGCCCTGTTATCCAACTCCCCGATGTTCAAACGTTACCTCGCTTGGTTTTCGCTTTGAGAATCGGCAACATTCTTATGAACTGTGAGGTTGTGGTGACAGCAAAATCTAATATTAAAAAAGGTTTTGAAAATATTTAACAATTGACAGAATCAATAACGGTTAACAGTTTAGGTTGACGCTTATATCCCCTGAGCTAAAGACTCAGGGATTTTACGCTTCTTCCTATAAAAACATAGAGGGGAAAGAGGCAGAACAGACAGTTAATTCCTGCGCTTAAGGCGCCTGCTAACCTCTTCTATGAATTCTTCCAGGTCTTTTTTGCCCGGGCTTTTGTGATTGCAAATACTTGAGAGGATAACAAATGCTGCCTGTTTGCCTCTCGAAGAGTTCTTCAGCAGGCCAAGCTCGATAACTGAAATTATAGTATCGGCGATGAGTTTACGATCCCTGGGGCTTAAATTGCTCCACTTTTCATTGAGTATTTTTGAGGAGACTTTGACAGACTCTTTGCCTTCGGAAGCTATTATGGAGGCTTTTGAAGAGACGACCTTTGAGAATTTTAGAATCTGATCTCTTCCGCAGCAGGCGGTTTTAGAAAATGTCCTGAAAGCCCTGCCCGGAATTTCCTTCATTCTCACTTTTTCGTAACCGGAACTGTTTTTCCAGTGGTTTCCAGAAAATTCACCATCAGAACGTCTTTCTTCAAGAGTTTTTCGAATTTCCTCAAAGATTTCGGTTATTTCCTCTTTTGATCTGGTTCTGAGATATTCTCTGAGATTATCCAGCAGTTCGGAATCTACTTCGTCAGGACTGATTCCTTCAGAAACGGAATCTTCGCTAACTTCGACAAAATCAGCGTCAATTACAGGGCAGGACCCTATGAAAGATTCACGTAACGAATCTTTTCCTGTCTTCGAACTTTTCCTGGACCTGTAGCCGGAATTTGAAAATCTTCTGAATATGTCCTCTTTGTTTTTGAGCAAGAAATCACATCCCTGATATGTAAAATAAACAGGTGATAATCGATTCCGATCTGTGGCATCACTTGAATCTGGAATATCTGCAGAATGAAGCAGTGTCAGTATTATCTTGTGATATATGGTTCGTAATTACATAAACAGATTTCATCTTCAGATTTAATATTTTTTCTGTTTACATTACATTCCATCTACATTACATCCCATCTACACAACATTCCATCTACATTACATTCCATCCCTGAGATATCCTGAGTACACTGTACATGTACGTTAATTACATCCCTGAGATATCCTGAGTACACTGTACATGTACGTTAATTATCCTGTAGAACCCGGGCAGTTCAGTAAATATAATAGATGGCACATACCCGCAACCACACTTTCCCTATATTCCATAAGAATTGAAGACGGTAAGGAAACTTATAATTAGGGAAGCTATCAGAACAGAATTACAGGTTTTGTAGAGATCTGCACCGTCTTTGTAGAGGTCCATAATGTTCCGGGAGCTGCATGAGGCTGGACGATTTTAATCCTTGCAGGAGACACGGAAAACTTTGAGTATTCCATTACAAGAGAGGCTGCTGAGCAGTAAAATGAAAAGCTTCTCATCAGCGGCAGTTAAGCTTTATAAACTTTTTTCTTTTTTCAGGAAATCCGGGCATCTTTTATCCGGAATTATTAATTGGACACCTGAAGACCATGTTTAAAATTAATGCTTTATCTATTCCGGAACACGGATAGAAAATCTTTCAGTTTTTTTCACTCCTGTAACCCCTGGATGGCGACGCCTTCCAGAAAAGAAAAAATAATCGACAACCACGTACCACAATTAAGAAAATCAATACACGAAAAAAAGAAAATCAATGCATAGAAAAAATTCATGAGAGAATATTTTTTCAACATTTTTCATCCAGCCTGAGTTCGACAAATATAAGAAAAGAGCCTGATTTATAACATAACAGGACTTAACCGGAGAAGTATAAATACATGAAAAATACAGCCTGTGCCTGTAATTATATTTGAGTGCTAAAAATCTGGTGAGAATCAGGTATCCTGGGTTAATTACCCCAAAGTTTAACCATCAGGTTGCTTCCTATTACGCATTAGAATATTCATCCTCTGTAGAGTGAAAAAAGAATATAGAGGAAACAAATTAAGCCTGTTTCCCGAAAACACGAAGATAATAAGCCCGAAGGACTAAAGTAGTCTAAAGGTAAGATAGGGCTCTCACAGGATAGAATAAAGTGAAATAATATTCCAGAAAACAAATCATAGAAAGTAATCCATAAACACTCATCATTTAATTTCATATTTTTGCTGGAGGTAAAAAGTAAAATGAGAGAAGGTCCGGACCCCTTTGGGGTAAGAGACAGCATCGAAACAACTGCCGGAAAAGCTACGATTTACAGACTGGGTAAACTGGAAGAAAAGGGCTTTGAAGGGATTTCCCTGCTCCCCTACTCTATAAGGATCCTGCTTGAATCCCTGCTCCGGCATGCGGATACTCAAAAGAAGATAATAACTGCAGAAGACGTTGAAGCCCTTGCCCGCTGGAGTCCCGAAAATATAAGTGAAAAGGACATCCCGTTTATTCCTTCAAGGGTAATCATGCAGGACTTTACGGGCGTTCCAGCAGTAGTTGACCTTGCAGCCCTCCGCTCGGCAATGGAGCGCCTTGGAGGGGACCCTGCTAAAATCAACCCTGTAATCCCTGCTGACCTGGTCATTGACCACTCGGTCCAGGTTGACTCTTACGGCACGGCATATTCCCTTGGGGAAAATGAGAAAAAAGAGTTTGAGCGCAACAGAGAGCGTTATACCGTCCTTCGCTGGGCACAGAAAGCCTTTGACAACTTCAGGGTCGTGCCTCCGGGAAGAGGGATTATCCATCAGGTAAACCTTGAATACCTGACTCCCCTCGTCCACCTGAGTGAAAAGGAGGGAGAGCTATTTGCTTTTCCTGATACCCTTGTAGGAACCGACTCCCATACCACGATGATCAACGGGATAGGAGTGCTCGGCTGGGGAGTAGGCGGAATAGAAGCCGAAGCCGTTATGCTCGGGCAGCCTTACTATATGCCTGTTCCTGAGGTTGTCGGTTTCAAGCTTTACGGAAAACTGGAACCCGGAGTTACCGCCACAGACCTTGTTCTCACGATCACAAAGATGTTAAGGAAGCACGGGGTTGTCGGCAAATTTGTCGAATTCTACGGGCCCGGTTTAAACTCTCTCAGCCTTCCGGACAGAGCAACAATATCAAACATGGCTCCGGAATACGGGGCAACTCTCGGGATTTTCCCGCCTGACCAGGAAACTCTGGACTACATGAAGAGGACAGGCAGGAGCGATGAACAGGTTGACCTTGTGAAAAAGTACCTGGAAGCACAGGACCTTCTTTATTCGGCAAACAAACCCGAACCTGTCTTCAGCAGCAACCTCGAACTTGATATGGGCACGGTAAAGCCATGCCTTGCAGGTCCCAGACGCCCGCAGGACCAGCTCTTCCTGAATGAGGTCTCTGAGAATTTCTGTGAAACAATGAGGCAGACCTTTATAAGAAAGAAAGAAGGGGGCACGGATCTTGCAAGAGACCCTGCTTATCTTCGCTGGATTGGGGAAGGAGGAGCTCCTGTAGAAGAAACCGAAGCACAGGTAGCGAGAGAGACGGAAAAGGTCGGTCCTGTTGAGAAAGACTTCAGGGTCACACACGGTTCCGTTGTGATAGCATCCATTACTTCCTGTACAAATACCTCCAACCCTTCAGTCCTTATAGGAGCCGGGCTGCTTGCAAAAAAAGCTATTGAAAGAGGTCTTAAGGTAAAGCCTTTTGTAAAAACAAGCCTGTCTCCAGGTTCAAGAGTGGCTACCGAATACCTTGGAGCCGCAGGACTCCTGCCCTATCTTGAAGCTCTGGGCTTCCACCAGGTGGGATACGGTTGTACGACCTGTATAGGAAACAGCGGGCCTCTGCCAGAACACGTTTCAAAGGAAATTGAAGAAAAAGACCTTACAGTTGCAGCCGTACTCAGCGGGAACAGGAACTTTGAAGGCAGGATTAATCCCCACGTAAAAGCAAACTACCTCGCCTCCCCGCCACTTGTTGTCGCATACGCAATTGCAGGCACTGTGAACATAAACTTCGAAACCGATCCCCTTGCATATGACCCTAACGGGATTCCCGTGTACCTGAGAGATATCTGGCCCATGCAGGATGAGATAAAACAGGTCGAAAAGGAAAGTGTCAGGCCTGAGATGTTCAAAAAAGAATACTCAGGCGTTCTTGAAGGAGCAAAACTCTGGAAAGAGCTGGAAGTCCCCGAGGGCACTCTTTATGAGTGGATCCCGACCTCCACCTATATTCAGGAGCCCCCTTATTTTGTGGATTTTCCGCTTACTTCGCCTCTTCTCGGGGATATACGGAATGCCAGAGTCCTTGCCCTCTTCGGAGACAGCATTACTACTGACCACATCTCCCCGGCAGGCGATATTCCGGCAGAGAGTCCGGCAGGCAGGTACCTGATGTCCTGGGGTGTGGACCAGAAAGATTTCAATTCTTACGGCTCCCGCAGGGGCAACCATGAAGTAATGATGCGCGGAACCTTTGCAAATATCCGGCTCAGAAACAGGCTTGTAAGTAAGGAAGGAGGCTGGACTGTTTACCACCTTAACGGAGAAGACTTCCCGCCGGAAGCCTGTGGAGAAGGAATGCCTATTTATTATGCATCTTTACTTTATGCGGAAAACAATGTCCCCCTAATTGTTATCGCAGGAAAAGAGTACGGGACAGGCAGTTCCCGCGACTGGGCAGCAAAAGGGACATTCCTGCTTGGAGTAAAAGCAGTTATTGCCGAATCCTTTGAGCGCATTCACAGAAGCAACCTTGTGGGCATGGGAGTTCTTCCCCTGCAGTTTAAAGCAGGAGAAAATGCAGATTCTCTAGGGCTTACAGGGAAGGAGAGCTATGACATCCTTGGGATTGAAAAAATGGAGCCTCATGGAGAGCTTACCGTACTGGCAAGAGATGACAGCGGAAAAGAGACGGAGTTTAAAGCAACACTGAGGCTTGATTCTGCTGTAGAAATAGAGTACTACAGGAATGGCGGGATTTTGCATAAGTTCCTGCGGGATTCTGTGAAGAAATAAGAATAAGTTAATTGCGCCAGAATAATACAGAGGAATATTAAAGAAAATACAGAGAAGTATTAAAGAGAGTCCCGAGAGCCGGAATAAGGCTTCTTCTCTAAACGGGACCTCTCTTATTAACCTGGCTGGATAAGGCGATGTTCGGGCCGAAGGGATATTTTATAAATTCTTCGTCCAGAAATAATTATGGTTAAGACTGAATATCTTTCCAGTATAAAAGGAAGGGATCCTGACTTCAGGGAATATATTTAAAACGATTTAAATTTACAATTTCAACAAATTTAATATACTAATTTAACGATAATACAATTGCATTGTCGCTCTATTTTTGGACCCAAAAAGTCCTTCGTGTTTAAATATTTCACGTATAATCAGAGGATTCCCCATTTCAAAATTTTTTGAAAATCCTCTAGGCATAACTGCGAGGTAGAAAATGAATAAAAATATATGTTTCATAGACGGGCTGGAGGGCATTCTGAAGTACAGGGACGTCGATATTAACGAACTGATCGACCTGCCCTATGACGCAGTTTCCTATCTGCTGATTAAGGGAGAGCTCCCCGAAGAAAAGGAACTTGCCGAATACTCAGCCCGCCTGCATGCGGAACGAGGAATCAACAGGGAGGTTATGGACGTTATCCGCATGTGCAATTTAAATATCGACTCTATGGAAGCTCTTCTCACTGTCGTTTCTTTTATATCGCAATTTGATCCGGACCTGTATGATAATTCTCTAGAAGGAAATATGAGAAAAGCCATAAGGTTAATTGCCGTGGTCCCAACTATTGTTGCTGCTTATTATAGAACGGCAAATGGAAAGGAACCTGTTCCCCCCGATCCTTCCCTTGCCCATGGAGCTAATTTTCTGTACATGATAAAAGGAAGCAAGCCAGACCCTCTGGAAGCTGAAGTCATGGAAAAGGACTTTATTCTCAGCGCTGAGCATGAGCTAAATGCTTCAACTTTCTCCTCCAGGGTTACAGCTTCAACCATGTCCGACCTTTATTCTGCTGTTGTTTCCGGGCTCTGCACACTCAAAGGTCCTCTTCACGGAGGAGCAAGGTCAGAAGTTATGACCATGATTGAAACAATCGGCAGCCCTGAGAATGCCGAGAAATTTGTCCTTGAAAAAATCGAAAAGCGAGAGAAAATAATGGGCTTCGGGCATAGAGTCTACAAGACATATGACCCCAGGGGCACAATATTTAAGCAGCTTTCCAGGAGACTCGCTGAAGCTAAAGGCGATATGCACTGGTATGAGACAGCCGAAGCAATAGAGAATGCTGTTATACGCGAGCTTGTGGAAAAGAGGGGAAAACCGATTTATCCCAACATTGATTTTTATTCAGGAGTCATTTATAAATATATGGAAATCCCCCCTCAGCTTGCAACCTCAATCTTTGCAATAGGAAGAATCTCAGGCTGGATAGCTCATTGTTTTGATCAGTATGAAAAGAAAAAGATCATAAGGCCCAGGATCTTCATGCTGGATGAGTGTTAAGACCCTGAGAGAGCCCTGTTATGCCTGAAAACCGGCAGAAGTTATCGAAATTGAAATAAGCTCATAGAGTCAGAATCCAGCATATAATATACAGGATCTGACAGACGAAACCGAAAACCAGAAATAAAACTGGTTTTCAGGCAAAACAGATTTACTGGAAGAAATTGTCCAGAAGAACAGAATTTTCAGGATAGAAATATTCTTTATTATTCCAGTCCCAGTACAATTGATATCAATCAACCGAGCTGAAGCTTTTTTACCTGATATCAGATAATCTTTTTATCATCTGACAGCTTTCTGGTATTCAGATACCCATGACTTATAGAGATTTTATAGGCCGGTTAAAAGAAAACGGGAAACTGGTCGAAATTCAGCAGCCCGTATCCCCCATATTTGAGGCTTCAAGAATTGCAAAAAAAACAAAAGGTCCGGTTCTTTTTCATAATGTTTCGGGCTCAAAGGTTATTATGAACCTTCTCGGGTCAAGGGACGAGCTATCTTCCATGCTCGGGGTCCCCAAAGAGGAGATTATAAAGAAGCTGTCTGAAGTTTCTCCCGAAGGTGAGGTGAGGCTGGTCCCGGGATCTCCAACTCTCGAAGTAATTGAAAGCGAGGTTGACCTTACAAAACTTCCGATTCTTACGCATTTTGAAAAGGATGGAGCCCCTTATATAACCGCAGGGATCGTTGTTTCCGAATATGAAGGCGTGATGAATGCTTCTATACACCGCCTTATGCTCGTGGGAAAAGATAAGCTTGCAGCCCGCCTTGTCCCCCCGAGACATACCTACCTCCTGCATAAAAAGGCTGCAGAAAAAGGAGAAACCCTACCTGTTGCGATTGTTCTGGGCTGCGACCCGACTATTATTTACGCAACTTCTACGAGAGTGCCTGCAGGAAAAGAATTCGAATATGCAGCTGCCCTGCGCGGGACTCCGGTAGAAGTGTTTGAGTGCTCAAACGGAATAAAAGTGCCGCATTCAGAGATCATTCTCGAAGGATATATTGACACGAAAGAAAGGGTTGACGAAGGACCATTTGTTGATATTACAGGAACATATGATATGGTGAGGAAAGAACCTGTCATTCACATTACCAGGATCATCCATAGAAAAGACCCTATTTACCACGGAATTCTTCCGGCTGGCCCCGAACACCTTTTGATGATGGGTGTGCCGTATGAACCCAGGATATACAGGGCTGTGGGGGAAGTTACGACCGTTAAAAACGTGGTCTTAACGGAAGGGGGCTGCTGTTATCTCCACGCAGTCGTGCAGATAGAAAAACAGACCGAAGGAGATGCAAAAAACGCTATTATGGCTGCCTTTGCCGCCCATACAAGCCTGAAACATGTTGTGGTTGTGGACGAGGACATAAACATCTTTGACCCGAATGATGTCGAGTTTGCAATTGCTACAAGGGTAAAAGGGGATATGGATATCCTGACCATTACCAATGTCCGCGGAAGTTCCCTTGATCCGAGAGGGGCCTCTGATGGCACTACTACAAAAGTGGGAATTGACGCTACAAAAGTCCTTATTGAAAAAGAAAACTTTGAAAGGGCAATAATTCCGGAAGAATAACTGATCAGCAACTTTAAGCGGGTAAGGCAGAAAAATCCGAAAAATGGATTTAAAGTGTTAAATATCTGCCCGACCTGAAGCTTTATTATCAGCTTGCTGTTCCGTACTTACATTAATATTTATAACAGCCATATTTACAACGGCCGCATATGCTGCGAAAAGCTGTACCGGTATTCTGCACCTGCATTTATTACCTCGCAGTTAAAGAGTGAATTTTCATGTATCTAACAAAAGAAGAAGAACAAATCCTGAACGGAGAAGCCGGAGAAACTCTCAGGCAGGCAATTCAGATCCTTGTAGCTCTTGGAGACATCTACGGAGCGGACAGGTTGATCCCTATCAAAAGCGCCCAGATTGCAGGTGTTTCCTATAAGACAATAGGAGATGCCGGGCTTGAGTGGATTTCCGACCTTGAGGGACAGGTAAAGGTTCCTGCAATCCTTAACCCTGCAGGAATGGATCTTGAAGACTGGGAGAGGCTGAGAATCTCTCCAGAATTTGCAGAAAAACAGAAAGAAATTGTTCAGGCTTATAAAAAACTCGGGATTCGCTGCGAATGTACCTGCACTCCCTATACTCTTGAAGGATTTTCAGTTAGCTATGGGGACCACCTTGCATGGAGTGAGTCCTCAGCCATTTCTTATGCAAACTCCGTGATCGGAGCCAGGACAAATAGAGAGGGAGGCCCGTCAGCCCTTTCGGCAGCACTTCTCGGGAAAACTGCAAACTACGGGTTCCACCTGGATAAAAACCGCGTGCCTGAGGTCTCTGTCAGTGTGGAGTGCTCACTTAAAGAATCGGATTACGGAGCACTTGGGTATGTTGCAGGGAAACTCATTGGGAACAGAGTGCCTATTTTTCAATTAAGGAGTAAACCGGAAAAGGATGAATTGAAATCCCTTGGGGCTGCAATGGCGGCTTCAGGAGCAGTGGCACTTTACCATGTAAAAGGAGTAACACCCGAAGCCTGCAGAATGGATTTTGAAGAGCCTGAGGAAAAAATAATAATTGAGAGAAGCCAGCTGGATGAAGTTTATGAGAGCAAAGGCAAAGAACCCGAACTGATTACTATTGGATGCCCTCACTGCTCTGCGGCCGAACTTAAGAAGGCGGCTGAATTATTGAAAGGAAAAACAGTCTCAAAGGAGACCTGGATTTTTACCTCAAGGGAACTTGCAGAAAGATATCCTGAGTATATAAGGACCATTGAAGAAAGCGGAGCTAAGGTTGTATGCGATACCTGCATGGTAGTCTCCCCTGCAACTAACAGTTATTCCTGCGTGATGGTAAATTCGGGAAAAGCCTTTGCTTATGTGCCGGGGATGTGCGGAGCTCAGAGCGTATACGGGAATATGGAAGCCTGTATCAATAAGGCGACTGGCGGGAAAGAGAGAAAGGCAGGTGATTCCCATTAAATTCAAAGGCAGAACAATTTCAAGGGGATGCGCAGAAGGGGAGGTTTTGATTTCAAGGGACCCGATCTCCTTTCTGGGAAGTGTGGATCCCAGAACCGGGATTGTTGTTGAGGAAAAACACTCTCTGGCAGGAAAATCAATAAAAGGTAAGGTTCTTGTTTTCCCTCATGGGAAAGGCTCTACTGTTGGGTCCTATGTGATGTACCAGCTTAAAAAAAATGAGGCAGCTCCTGCGGCAATCATCAATCTGGAAACCGAACCTATCGTAGCAGTAGGAGCAATTATATCCGAGATCCCGCTCGTTGATATGCTGGAAAAGGACCCTTACGAGTTTTTAAAGGACGGAGACACTGTCCTGGTAAACGGCAGTGAAGGATATATTGAGCTGCTCAAACAGGGCGAAGGGCAGGCAAAAAAATGAGAGATTTAAATTTGTAAACCTGATTGATATGCCGCTTAAAGCTTAAAGGATGAGATTATATTGACAAAGGTATGAAATGCCTTAAAAATCCGTAAAACGCAAAAAGGGATTAAAAACATCCGAATTAAAAGATGTAAATAAAATTATAAAACCTGAAAGGCTAATTTGAAAGCTAAAAAAACCTCAAGCCTTAAAGACGTGAATCCTAAAATGAAACCGGAAATAGAAGATCAGAGAAATGGTCGCGGTAAGTCCGAAGTTGAAGAGTCGATTTCACGCATATATCCTTTCATAAGCAGGGTATTTGATGTATATGAAATCCAGAAATCCGGAGATATCCTTTATTTCTTTGGTACGCCTAAAGTGGATACTGAAAATGTAATGGGAGAGCTCTGGGCTCCCCTTGAACAGCGTGGTTTTGGGGGCACCCTGAAATACGAACTTGGAGAGCATGTTATTATTGTTGCTCCCGTAAAAAAGTCAGAGGAAAAAATCTGGATAAACCTTGCACTTTTCATGGCGACGGGGTTCACAACCATGATCTGTGGAGCCTGGATGTTCGGAGTCAACCTCACAAGTGACCCCATTCAGGTCTTCCGGGGTTTGCCGTTCACACTTGCAATACTGGCTGTACTCGGCTCACATGAAATGGCGCATTATGCAATGGCCAGATACCATGGAATGAAAACTTCCCTTCCGTATTTTATCCCTTTTCCGACTTTCATAGGCACAATGGGGGCGGTAATCCGTTACAAAGGACCTATCCCTGACAGGAAAGCTCTATTTGACGTGGGAGTTGCGGGACCTCTGGTAGGACTTTTTGTCTCTATTGCAGTCACCATAATAGGGTTGAACCTTGATGTCCCTGAAATCAATCCCCTGCCCGATTCCCTGATGTTTGAGATTGGTCTCCCACCCCTTTTTGTGATGATCCAGAAAGTTGTCGGAGTTACAGGAAGTAACCTTCACCCTGTGGCTTTTGCAGGCTGGGTAGGGATGTTTGTGACCCTTCTGAATCTCCTGCCTGCAGGGCAGCTTGACGGAGGGCACGTACTCAGGGCAATGCTTGGAAAAAAGGCGGACCGGGTATCTTCCATGATGCCGCGTATCCTTTTCCTCATAGGTTTTTACGTAATCTACTGGCTTAAAGGAGACGGCTTTATATGGATATTCTGGGCTCTCTTCCTCTGGGCTTTCGCAGCAGCCGGGCATCCGTCCCCTCTTCACGATAAAGTGAAACTGGATAGAAAGCGCATCCTTATAGGGATACTTACTTTTATACTTGGCCTGCTTTGCTTCACTCTAATCCCTTTCAAGCCCATAACCTGAAAATAGAACAAAATCTGAAGCTTGCCAGGACCTGAAAAAGAACCTGAGAGAGGAAAAAAACAACAATGGAAGTGAATTTTCGATACAGCAAAAAGAATTCCTACAGCTTTGCGGTACTTTCACCTGTGCTTCCTGAAGCGGGATTTACGGACAGTCCCGTTGACGGGATAATGATCTATAGTTTTACCACACGACAAGCAGCAAAAGTATTCAAAGAAGTAGAAAACGCAGGCAAGGACTCGATCTTCATCGCGGGAGGGCCTCACCCTTCCGGGTGTCCGGAGGAGACGCTAAAATATTTCGATTACGTGGTAATTGGAGAAGGCGAGGAAACTCTTCCGGAACTTGTAAGGGTCCTGCAGAAGAAAGGAGATCCCGGAGAGGTAAGAGGAATCGCTTACAAAAACCCGGATACCGGCAGAATAACCCTGACTCCTGAAAGGCCGCATGTGAATCTGGACTCGTATCCCTGCTTTAATCCGAAGAAGCTCCGAGCCCCCATTGAAATAAGCCGCGGATGTCCCTGGGGCTGCAAGTACTGCCAGACTCCAAGACTTTTTGGGAGGGAAGTCAGGCACAGGAGCATTGATTCCATCCTGAAGAATGCACAGCACTATAACGACCTCCGCTTCATAGCTTCAAATGCTTTCGCTTATGGGAGTGATGGAATTCACCCCAGGTTCGATAAGGTAGAAAAACTGCTCTCTGCGCTTCACAAACTGCCCGATAAAAAAATCTTTTTCGGGACTTTCCCTTCCGAGGTCCGTCCCGAGTTCGTGACCGAAGAATCTGTAGAGCTTGTAAGGAAATACTGCGCAAACGACAGCCTCAGCCTTGGAGCCCAATCCGGCAGCGACAGAATCCTTAAAGAGATAAGAAGAGGTCATACGGTTGAAGACAGCATTTCCGCTGTAGAGTGCTGCCTTGAACATGACATTATGCCTGCAGTTGATTTTATCTTCGGGCTTCCGACAGAAACCGAAGAAGACCAGGAAAAAAGCCTTGAACTCGTGCGCTGGATCTGCGAAAAAGGCGGGACTGTCAGGGCACATTATATGACCCCACTTCCGGGAACTCCATACGCATCATCAGTGCCATCAGATGTCAGCGACCGTGTAAGGAGAGAGCTTGGAAAACTTGCCCTTGGGGGAAAATTAACAGGTTACTGGGAAAAACATAGAAAAGTTTAAACGTAAGTTTAGAAGAGAAGTAAAAAGGAAAGTAAAAGAAGTAAAAAGAGTGAAAACGGGAATAAAAAGGAAAGTAAAAAGAAAAGTAAAAAGAAAAGTAAAAAGAAAAGTAAAAAGAAAAGTAAAAAGAAAAGTAAAAACGGAAGTAAAAAAGATTAAGGAAAGCCGGTGAATAATTTCCGCACCTGCTTTTTAAGCCTTAATCTTGCTTTTTGGCCCAGGTCTGTTTTTAAATTAACGGCATAAGGAGACCTTCATTTTATCCTGTTACTTCACCTCTCTATTACTTTGATTAATTGGAATTTTTAATTCCAATAGATAACGTTTTCAATTATATCTTGAATTCAGGTTTAATTGCCTGTTTCTAAAATATGTGCACTGATTTCTCAGCCTTGATGGCTTGATAGGTTCAAAGGATGTTGTTAATCTCGTACCAGGTCTATTTCTAACACTTATATGTGATTCATTTCTAACGCTTATGCAATTCTGTCCTGTGTGCTATTTTTTATCAGGCGTTTCGAGCCATTAACTATTATTTTGCTATCAGGAGCTGTATGTTTTTCTGATAAGGAGGCTCAATTACTGACTGGTTTAACTCGGGAGTATTTCCTGTTTTTCTTCCAGATAATAAGAAAGACTTCAATCTATTTATAATTTATTGTTACTTATTTTAAGTTAGTTCATAATAAATGTTAATTTAGGGAGATAAAAAATGTGGCTAAACAAATAAAGGAGGTTTTTCAGGAAAACAGATTCCAGAATCAGTCCAGAAAAAAATGTTTATTCTAAAAAAGAGCAAAACCCTATCAATAACCCATAGCAGCTGATTAGTTGTTACCTTCAGCTTCAGCCTTAAGAAAATTTGTTGAATTGAAGATTTGTTGAATTGAGGATTTATTGAATCGAAGATTTATTGAATTGAAGATTTGTTGAATTGAGGATTTAAAATTAAAAAAGAAAGTAAGGCTCAAAAGAGTTTGAGCCTCATTAAGGCAATTTCAGGCTTTTTCTGCCCTTAAAACCGTTTCCAAACCCTGGTTCATTAATTCCTCTGCTCTGTCCTGCTTTTTCGCTTCGGCAAATATCCGGAAAATTGGCTCTGTACCTGAAGGACGTATAAGGACCCATCCGTCATCGTACCAGATTTTGACTCCGTCAATAGTATCTGTTTTAAGGCCCATGCTTGAGGTCTCATATCTGATTCTTCCCATAGTGCCCACAATATCCCTGGAAGGAGTCTTGGTTTTTGCATTGAAATATACAGGCACGCTTTTAGTTAAATCGGAAAGCTTCTTTCCACTGGCAAGGATTTCAAGGATTTTTGCACATGCCATAGCTCCGTCCCGGCAGTACTGATGTTTGGGGAAGATAAGACCTCCATTGCCCTCGCCGCCAAAAACAGCGCCTGTTTCCATCATTTTTCTGGCTACATTTATTGAACCCACAGCAGTCCAGTAAAGTTCAACCCCTGCTTCCTTTGTGACATCAGCCATGCGCTGGGAAGAGCTTACCGGAGTGACCACAGGCCCTTTTTCAAGCTCAAGCATGTATTTCGTCATCATTGCAAGCAGGACTTCCTCATTTACGAACTCCCCGTTCTCGTCCATGAAGACTATTCTGTCTGCGTCCCCGTCATGAGCTGCCCCAAAAGCTGCCCCTGTCTTTTTAACGAGAGCTGAGAGCTCTGTCAGGGCATCAGGAGTAGGCTCCGGGTTTCTCCAGGGGAAAGTCCCGTCAGGCTGGGCCCCGAGAGTAAGGACTTCACACCCCAGTTCCCTGAGCAGGAAGGGAAGGGTAAGGGAACCTGCCCCGCAGCCGGTATCAACCACTACCTTAAACCTCCGGCTCCTGATAGCTTCGACATTAACCGCGCGTACGATATTTTTTATGTAATAATCATTAACCGACGGATCGAATCTGAAACTTCCGGTTTTGTCCCATGAAACAATCGAGAATTTGCCTGAAAAATAGATTTTTTCGATTTCCCTTTCCCCATCCCTCGGGAATTCCGAGCCGTCTCCTGCAATCAGCTTAATTCCATTATATTCCCTCGGGTTGTGGGATGCAGTGATAACGATCCCGGCATCGGCATAGTCGCGCACGTAGTATTGAATAGAAGGAGTAGGGACGGTCCCCACATCAATTACGCTCAGGCCTGTTGCAAGAGCTCCGGCAATTGCTGCGGATTTCAGCATCTGGCCCGAAATCCTGGTATCGCAGCCTATTGCAACCGTACCTTTTGAGCCCATGTACGTGCCAAGGCTTTTAGCCACATTGACCGCCAGTTCAGGCGTTATAAATTCGTTGGCGATACCGCGCACACCATTGGTTCCGAATAATTCCATTTAAGATCTCCATCTTGTCATTTGCGTCAAAATTATACTATTATAAGGAAATTAGGTTCTAATTAGATTTATTATTATAACCAGAGCCCTGATAGAAAAACAAAGTTTCGGTACAGAAGGTCAATTTACCTATAAACTGAAGAGAGCAACTTTCGGAATAAATCATTTCAGGTTACAGCCGGAAAACCCCTCGATTAAATTCACCCATATTCTTTTACTCAGAATGCCGCGGAGCACCTGACTATAAGGCTGGAAAATACATATATCTTATTAGCTGAAACTCGTTATTAATGGATATCGCCAGGATAGAAAAGATAAGAGAAGCTATTAAAGCCAGGGAAAGTGCAGTAATCGCATTCTCCGGGGGAGTGGACAGTACAACTCTTGCGGCTCTTGCATTTGAAGAGCTTGGGGACAGAGCACTTGCCGTTACAATAGATTCTCCACTTTTTCCCAGACACCAGCTTGAAACAGCTTCCCAGGCTGCCTGTGAAATAGGGATTCAGCATAAAATCCTCCCTTTTTCCCTGAACAGTGTGCCCTATTTTACTGCAAATACGATTAACAGGTGCTATTTCTGCAAAAAAGCACTTCTTGAAACCCTTCTCGAATTCGCGGAAAAAACAGGATATAATGCCGTGCTTGAAGGAACAAATGCTTCAGAAATAAAAGGGGAAAACCGCCCCGGATACAGGGCGATTCAGGAAGCCGGAGAAAAGATTTATTCCCCGTTTGTAGAGTTTAACGTTACAAAAGAAGAGATAAGGGAAATTGCTGCGAACCTCTCACTTTCTGCAGCCGGCAGACCGTCAGCAGCCTGTCTTGCCACACGCATCGCTTACGGACAGCCCATTACTCCCGAAGCTCTTGAGAAAATAGAAAAAGCCGAAGATTATCTGTTAGATCTGGGTTTTACTCAGTTCAGGATCAGGCTGCACTCAAACCTTGCCAGAATAGAGCTTACTCAAAAAGAAATTGAAGAAGCGTTCCGCAAGAGAGAAAAAATATCAAGGCATCTTAAAACACTTGGTTTTGACTATGTAACCCTTGACCTTGAGGGCTTCCGTTCAGGAAGCATGGATGAACCGTATTTGCAGAAAAAATCCGAAGAAAAATAACCGTAAAAACACCGGCAGTTAAAAGGATATGACAGAAATTCAAATCAGAAAAGCCGAAAAAAAAGACCTGCTATCAATCCAGAGGCTTCTATCAACTTATTTTCTGGACATGGAAAATCTTGGTCCTGAAGACTTTATACTGGC